>NZ_JAZDUE010000019.1:0-101863 GCF_036350515.1 Gordonia prachuapensis
GCCGCATCCACACCGTCATCGTCGACATCGACGGCCACCCGCTGACCGCACGCACCCCGCTCGACGACGACGCCGAAGCGATCATCGCCGCTATCAACGCCAGGCACTAAGGAGGTCCAACTCAGGTCAGGAGTTTAGACGCAGCATGGTCGCAATCGGTTCCACACGGTCGGGTATTCGACTTGAGGCCAAACGACAGCTGTGTCCGTGGTCACATCACATCGACTGAGGACACATACTGAAAAAGGTTTGGCAACCGTGGCGCCGACGCCATCAGTCTTCCGACGGCGACGCCACCTCAGGCACCGATCCCGACTCCCCCTCCGAACCAGCCGACGACGAGCTCGACTCAGGTTCGGGCACATCCGAAGTCTCCGGGGCAGAGGTCGGTTCATCCGTGGACTCGGCCGGTGCCGAGGTGGGCACAGTCGACGAGCCCGAGGGCACAGTGGACGGAATCGAGGGCTCAGTCGACGGGATCTGGGACCCACTCGACGGAATGTCGCGCCCACTCGACGGGATTTGGCGCCCAGTCGACGGAAAGTCGCGCCCAGTCGACGGGACAACGGACGGAACGACCGACGTAGACGGGACGGCGGACGGGGTCGGAGCAACGGACGGGGACGGCTCCACCGACGGCGCCGACGTCACCGCAACCTTCTCCACCGCAGCCGAGGTGGTCGCCGGCTCCGGCCGCTCGTACTCCTCGAGCGCATCCTGCACCATGTCCGCTTCTTCTTCGGCGTTGGCGTTCCAGTGCTGCCAGGTGTGGGCGCCGTGGGAGTAGTTGAAGCGGACGGGGAGGTCGAAGACGATGGCGACGCCATTGAGCGCGAGCGTCGACGCGAACGACATTGTCTCCAGCAGACTGCCGAAGACGACCTCGCCGATGCCGCCAAGTCCGATCAGTTCGTCGAACTCATCGCGCCCGGTCAATAGGCCGGTGCCGGCGGAGATGACGATGATCTGGTCGTTGTCGCGGGCTTCGATGATGTGCCGGGTGACGTCGTTGGCGGCCCACTGGTTGCCGGGCGCAAAGGGATTGCCCCACATGCCGTCGAGGCCATTGGCGATGCCGTTGCGGTTGCTCAGGATGTACGGGATCAGCAGGTACCCGAAGACGCTGTCGGTCTGGTAGTAGCCGGAGATCGAGTGCGCGACCTTGAACACCTCGGGGTACTTGAGCGCCAGGTTCACCGCCTGCCCGCCGCCGAGCGAGAGCCCGACGATCGCGTTGCCGGTCTGCTCGACGGAGAAGTCCTGCTCCAGATAGGCGGGCAGTTCTTCGCCGATGAACGTCTCCCATTGCGGGTCGTACACACCGCCGCTGCGGTTGGGCAGTGTGTTGCCGTCGGCGTCGACGGGCAGCGCCTGCCAGTTCGACGACCACGCATTCGACCCGTCGACCACCTGCACCAGCGTGTACTGCTCGCTGTACTGCGAGGCGATGCTGTCGGCCTCATCGCCGCCACCGACCCCACCCAGGAAGTAAACCGCCTGTTCCTGTTGTCCCGGTTGCTGACTCGACGGCCGCACCTTCACCACGACCATGGACTGCATCGACTCCGACCACACCCGACAGGTCTGGATGTTGCGGTCGCGCTCGGAGTTGTTCGTGTAGGAGCAGCCGGTCCGCAGGGTGGTCGGGTCGACCGCCATTGCAATCCCAGTCCCCGACAACATCGCCAAACTCGTCACGGCCGCAACGCCGGCCACCAGCCGACGCGCCGATCGGGACCTCACGCCGCACCACACTCGGGCACATCGACGGTCACCGTCGGATCGTCGACGAGGGGCTGGATCGGGACCTCGGCCTCACCGTGCGCCGACGTCGGCTCGTCGAGCGTCAGCTCGACGGTCACCGTCTCCCCCGGCGGGATCTGCACCATCGTCGAGACGTAGGGCCGCCCGTGCAGTGGCAACTCGACGCGCATCGGGCTCTGCCCGTCCACGCTGATCTGTTTCACCACAGCACCTTTCGTCAGGAGCATCTCCACGTTGGAGAGGTTGGTGCCCTTGGGCATGGCGCGGACGGTGCCGTTGGGGGCGAGGACGTAGTCGGGCAGCGTCAGGTCGTCGAGGGTGTTGGTGAGTTTCACCGTCACGGTGCTCTCGCGTGTCGTCCCGTCGCAGGTGCCGGCGGTGTAGCTGATGTCGCGGCGCAGGTAGTAGTCGAGCTTGTTTCCGCCCGCATTGCCGATGGCCACCTGGAGATACGGCGACGACGTGTCGGAGATCTGGTGTCCCAGGGCGGTGGTCTGCAGGATGCGTTGCTCGTCGGCGTCGGTGCTGTAGATCATGATGCGGCGTTCGTGCACGCCGCGGCCGAGCGCCTCGAGGATGTCGCCGGTGTCGCCTTCGGCCGACGCGACCTGATCCACCACGGCTTTCGCGATGGCCTGCAGGTAGAGCTTGCGGGCCTCGCTGTCGCCGCGGAACCGTTCGTACGACGTCGACAGCGTGATCGGCACGACGTTGTCGGCGGTGATCTCCTCGCCGTTGGGCAGGGTAACCGGCCCGGTCACGTCGAGCACGTAGCTCAGTGCGATCGGGTCGAGCGCCATGGCGCCGTCGAGTTCCTGCCCGGTTTGGCGCTGCCAGTTGGCGATCCAGATCTTCGCCGCATCCGGGAAGTGGGCGCTGAGGTTGTTGTTGCGGAAGTCGGTGTACGGCCGGTACGACGAGTAGATCGCGTCGTAGTCCGGACCGAGGTCGATCTGCGGGCGCACCGGGTCGCGGAAGGTCGAGTTGGCGCCGAGTGTCGGCACGGTGACGCGGCCGTTGCGCGCGTTCATGATGGCGAATCCGCCGACGAGCCCACCGGTTCCGCGCGCCTCCGAGGGTGTTTGGAAGGCCAGGAAGTAATTACGTGGGCCCTCGCCGCCGAGCATCGACGGCACCAGCTGCGCGGCGACGTTGGTGCCGTTGAGGGTGGCGGCCGCTTCGTCGACCTGCTCCTGCAGCTGCGTGTGTGCGTCGGCGACCACACCCAGCCAACTCGGTTCGATGGTCTCGACCTGCGCGGCGATCTCGCTCGATGTGGCGGCGACGGCGGCCAATTCGGGTTGCGCCTCGCGTAGTGGCGCGGTGTCGACGGTGTCGCCGGAGCGCAGCTCGGACGGGTTGAGCACCGATGCGAGTTCCGCCGAGGGCACCAGCACCTGGGTGGCCAGATCCTCGACGGCGTCGCTCATCTGCTGCACCGACTCCAGAGGCGCACCGAGCCACGGGATGGATGCCGCGGCGCTCCACACGAATCCGTGTGACCAGTCGGATGCGCTGCGCGCCTTGTCCGATGCAGCGTCGGCGGCTTGCGTCGCGCGGTCCTGGTCGCCGTCGAGCGCGAGTTGCCGCGCGTCGGAGGCGTCCGCGCGGGCATCCTCTAGGTCGCCACGCACCTTGAACGCCGAGAACGCCAGCCAGCACAGCGCGGCAATCAGCAGCAGGAGCACCACGGCGACGACCTGCACGATGCGGTTGCCGAAGGCGCGGCGGATCATCGGCGCAGCCAGTCGACGATGGTGGTCACCTTGGGTTCGATCTCACCGAAGACCCGCTCGAAGTCGTCCTTGGGGCGGCCCATGGGGTCGGCGATGTCGAGGTGCGCCGAATTGGTGTCGATGCGAGAACGATTCGCGATGATGTCGTCGAGCGAACCGGCCGCGCCGTCGGCGAGTTCGGCGAACTCGGTGAGCGTGAACATCCGCTTCCACCGCACCGGCAGCAGCTGTTGCGCGGCGGCCCGATGGTCGCGGGTGAAGCACAGCACCAGGTCGGCGTCCTGCAGGATCGGCGGCCGCAGGTAGCGGGAGTGGAAGTCGGCGGGGTCATAGTCGTGTTCACGGAGGACTTCGACGGCGTGGCGGTGCATCTCGTGCCCGTTCATCGCGCCGACGCCGGCACTGGCCGACGCCACGTCGAGCTCGGCCTTCTCGACCTGGCCGCGCAGGATCGCCTCCCCCATCGGCGACCGGCAGATGTTGCCGGTGCAGATGAACAGCACCGATGCGGGCTTGTCGGCTGGTGCGCTCACAGCTCCTCCTCGAGTAGTTGCGCGATGCGTCTGAGTGTGTCGGGTTCGCCGAGGTCGGCGTGGGTCGAGTTGCCGGCCACCACACGGACCGGTCCGGCTGCGCGTCCCCACGCGTCGGGGTCGGGGTTGTCGGACGCGGCGACATACAGGGTGCGGCCGGCGGCGACCGGTGCAAGCGCATGGTCACGCGCGGCTTGCACCATCGTCGCCGAACGTTCGTCGAAGCGCCGCACCGCCTCTGGGTCACGCTGCTCGGCGAGTGCCCGCAGTGGATGAGCGGCCCGTAGTTCGTCGTCGGGCACGTCGCAGAGATCCGCCGGCGTGCGCGGGTCGAGCAACACCAGCTGGGTGACCTCCTCGTCGGCGTCGACGAGTTGGCGGGCGATCTCGTGCGCGATGAGCCCGCCCAGCGACCAGCCGACGAGCCGGTACGGGCCGTTCGCCTGCACGTCTCGCATCGCCGCGACGTGCCGTGCCACCAGCTCGGGCAGAGTCTCCGGCATCTGCCGCGCAGGGTCGATCAGCTCGGGCAGCTGCAGACCGAACACCGGCGCGGACAGCGCATCGGCGAGGGGCCGGAACTGTTCGACGATGCCGGCGGCGGTGTGCACGCACCAGACGGGTGATCCGTCGGTGGATGCCGACAGCCGAACGACGCGGTCGTTGCCGCGTTCCGGCGACCGGTGCAGGTGTGCGATCTCGGCGGGCGTCGGGTGGGTGAACAGTTCCGCCGCTGACACCTCGATACCGTTGCGCTTCAATGCGTCCCGCAGAGACAGTAAGGCGAGGGAGTTGCCGCCGGCGGCGAAGAATTCGTCGTCCATGCCGACGTCGACGCCCAGCACCTCGGCGAAGGCGTCGATGATGGCTTGTTCGACGGCGTCGTCGGGGGTGCGTTGCGACGTCGACCATTCCGGTTCCGGAAGTCGTTTCGCGTCGAGCTTCCCCGCCCCGGACAGTGGTAGCTCCGGGATGGGGACGATGCGGCTGGGCACCATGTGCCGCGGCAGAGTGCGGCGGCAGTGCGCCCACAGCTGGTCGGCGGGTACGTCGGGCGCGACGACGTAGGACACCAGCGCGGGCCCGGCGGGGCTGTCGCGCAGGACGGTCGCGGCGCGGGTGGCGCCCGCGGCCACCAGCACGGCGTCAATCTCGGCGGGTTCGACGCGCTGGCCGCGGACCTTGATCTGCCGGTCGGCGCGTCCGACGTAGACGAGTTCTTCGGTGGTGACGTCCCAGCGCATCAGGTCACCCGTGCGGTAGAGCCGCTCACCGTCCGGCCCGGCTACGAACCGCGACGCGGTCAGCGCCGCATCGCCCAGATATCCGCGTGCCACACCGGTTCCCGCGATGTAGAGCTCGCCGACGACACCGGGAGGGGTGGGCCGCAACTGCCGGTCGAGCAGGACGGCGCCGATGCCTGGTCGTGGACGTCCGATGCGGATGCGGTCACCGGGCACGTACCGGCTGGTGGAGACGGTGACGGTGGTTTCGGTGGGGCCGTAGATGTTGATGACCTGCGCGGCGCTGGCCCAGGTGTCGGCGAGGTCGGTGGTGAGCGCCTCGCCGCCGATGTACACCGCGCGCAGTGCCGTGAGGTCGGCGGGGGTGAGGGTGCGCATCACCGACGGGGTGGCGGTGAAGACGCTGACCCGTTGTGTGCGAAGGAAGTCGGTGAGGTCGCGGCCACCGGCGATCTCGGCGGGCACCACGACGAGGGTCGCGCCGGCGGCGAGGGGCAGCAGCATGTCGTGGAAGGTGGCGTCGAACCCTGGGCTGATGGCCATGCCGACGCGGTCGGTTCCGACCACGTCGCCGAGTTCCGCAACCCGATGCACGCCGCGATGCGGCACACCGACCACGTTCGGGGTGCCGGTGGTTCCCGACGTGGTGATCACGTAGGCGAGTTCATCCGGGGAGACGCGGGTGAGTGGTCCGGACACAACGTCTTCGGTTGGCTGAGCCGGTACGTCCTCCGGACCGATGACTGCGGCGCCGGTGACCTCGACGACCCGGTCCAGCCGCGCGGCCGGATAGGTGACGTCGACGGGCACGCAGGTCGCGCCGATCCGCGTGACCGCCCACAGCGCCACCACCGATTCGATGGACCGCGGGATCGCGACCGCCACCACATCCCCGCGCCCGAGCCCCCTGGCCCGCAGCGCCCGCGCCGCGACCGACACCCAGCCATCGAACTCGCGGTACGTGAGCCTTCGAGTCCCGTCATCGAGAGCAACATTGTCCGGATACGTCGCGACCGCCGTCGCAAGCAGATCCCCGAGAAGCGGCGCCCCCGCAGCTGGTCGAGCCTCCGAGTCGCCACCCCCCGCTGGTCGAGTAGCTTCCGAGCCGCTAGGCGAGGAAGCGTATCGAGACCCCGCAACCCCACCCTCCGAGGTCTCGATACGACCTCGGCTAGCGCCTCGGTCTACTCGACCAACGAAACGCGAGTCCCCCTCCGCACCCACCGCCGGTCGAGTAGCCTCCGAGCCGCTAGGCGAGGAAGCGTATCGAGACCGCCCAACCCGCCCCAAGAACCCCAACTCGTGCACGTCAAGCAGCCCCACCGACGAAACCCGCACCGACGAATCCCCAACCACCGCAACAACACCCGCCACAACCCTTTGCCCGATCGCAGCAATCGCCTCATCATCAAACAACCCACGCGCGTACTCCAGCCGTAACCGCCACCGGCCCTCGTGCTCAACCGCGACGACGTGCAGATCGAACTCACTCCACTCTTCGAGCAACCCGCCGGCCATCCCCTCCCAGGACGCGGCCGCACCGAAGGCCATCGAGAACGCGACCTGCACCAGCGGATGCCGACCGGCTTCGCGCGGCGGATCGACCAGCGCCACCACATCGTCGAACGCGATCAACCCGTGGTCGATGGCCGCCAGGTCTGCATCCCGCACCTGCCGAATCAGTTCGTCCACACAAGAAGCCGCGTCGAGCCTAGTGCGCAGCACGACGGTCGAGGTGAGCATCCCGACCGTGCCCGCTGTCCCCGCGTCGCGCCGCATCGACACGGGCGTCGCGAGTGCGACGTCATCCGTGCCGCCCTGAACCCCAAGCGCCAGAGCCAGTCCCGCATGGAGCACATGGAACTCGCTCGCATGCTCCCGCTCAGCAGCCTCCGCGACCGCCGCCGACACCCCCCCATCGAGGTCGAATTCCACAGTCGCCGTTCGCAGATCACGCGCTGCAGGCCGGTCCGCGACCAGTTCGAGCTGCCCGCTGTAACCGTCAAGCGCATCCGCCCAGAACTGCAGATTCTCCTCGCGCGACTCCTCATCCTCGGCAGCAAGCCTTGCCGCGACGTCGTCGAATCCGGTGTGTGGCGGGTTGAGTTCCATGCCCGCCATGAGGACGGTGAGTTCGTCGGCGAGTATGTCGGCCGATTCGCCGTCGAGGACGATGTGGTGCGCGACGATGACCACCGCGACCGGCGCACCATCGGACTCCATCACCCATGCCCGCACAGGTGGTGCGGCCTCGAGGTCGAACGGTTCGGTGAACTCGGCCGCGCTATCGGCCAGCGTCTCCGCCGAGATTCGGCGGATCTCCGGTCGCCAGCCCTCGATGACCTGCTGGCGCGGCCCGTCGGCAGTGGACAGGACCTGCGTCCGTAGCGCGGTGTGGCGGTCCACAATCTCGTTCACCGCACCGATGACCGTGTCCGCGGTCGCGCCGTCGGGGACAGCCACTACTACCGGGACCCCGTAGATCGGTGTCTCCCCCAACAGTTGCGCGTTCACCCACATGCGCCGCTGTGTCGGCGCGAGTTCAAAGGTCCCTGAGGAACCTGCAGCACCGACGTCATCACCGCTCCCTGAGGAGCGAGGCGCTAGCCGAGCGTCACGAAGGGCCCCCGCCAACTCCTCCGCCGACGGATTCTCGAACAACACCCGCGTCGGCACCCGCACCCCGAGTTCACGCCCGAGCGTCGACGTCACCCGCGTCGCCGACAACGATGTCCCACCGATGGTGAAGAAGTCGTCGCGAACTCCGATGTCGGCCACCGGCACGTCGAGCACCTCGGCCATCACACCCGCGACCTGCCGCACCAGCTCCGTATCCGTCGACGCCGCAACAGGCGCCACCACACCAGCGGCCTCGGACCCGACCACAGTGCCCGCACGAACCTCGGGGAACGAAACCGCCACATCCCCCGCGGCCGCCGCGAACAATGTCACGAAGTCCCCCAGGAATGCCTGCGCCACCTCACCCGGCACATATCCGGAATGCACCACGGTGACAACCAGTTCGCCGTCGTCCTCAGCAAGCACGACCTCGATGTCGAACTTGGCGTCGACGGTGGCGATCGCCTCCTCCACCACGCTCGCCTGCCACGCGTTGGCGCCGAGCGCATCCCCGGTCACGGTCGGCAGCACGTCCTCGTTGACGAGCAGCACGGAGATGAGCGAGTCGTAGCCGGCATGCGCATTCGGCCGCACCGCACGCGCAACGGCGTCGTACGGCACCTCGGCGTGGTCGGCGGCGTCAAGCGCGACGTCGCGCACCTGCTCGACGACCGTGCCGATCGCCTCACCCGCGGCCAACCTTGTGCGCAGGGCGACGGTGTTGACGAACATGCCGACCACCGACTCCCACGCGGGATTGCTGCGGCCGTGGACCGGCACACCGACGACCACATCCCACCGTCCCGTCCACTGCCCGATCAGATCCGCCAACGCAGCGTGGGCCAGGTGGAACACCGTCGCCGACAAGCGGTCCGCCGTCTGCCGCAGCCCCTCGGCGACATTGCGCTCCATCCGCGCCGACACTCGCCCGGCATCCCCCTCGACGTCAGAACACCCGGGCAGACGGACCGGCTCACCGGCGCCGTCGAGCACACCGAGCCAGTGGTCGAGTTCGCGGGTATAGCGGCTGGTCGGGTCGTCCGGCCCACCGAGGCGCTGCATCTGCCACTGGGTGAAGTCGGCGTAGCTCAACGCAGTTTCCAGCGCTTCACCCTGGTAGGCGCGCAGCAGATCCGCCAGCAGTATGCGCATCGACCAGCCGTCGATGGCGATGTGATGCAGCGCCGCAACGAAATAGCGGGCATCCTCGGCGTCGAAGACGCGGGCACGGAACCCCGGCTCGTGTTCCAGGTCGAACGGTGTCGACAGGAACGTCTCGATTGCCGGACGAATCGCCCCGGCGTCGACGGTCTCGTGTCCCAGCAGCGGCCCGGTCCGGTCGACGATGCGTTGCACCGGTCCCGCGGGTCCGTCCGGGTAGGTGGTGCGCAGGACGGCGTGGGTGTCTACGACGGCGTCGACGGCGTGCTGCAGTCGGGCGAGGTCGATGTCGCCGTCGATGCGGATCACCACCGGCACGTGATAGGCGGTGGAGGTGGGCGCGTAGTGGTGGTGAATCCACATGCGGCGCTGCGGGTGTGCCAGCGGCAGGTGCGCCGGGATCGGCAACGGCGCCGGTGCGGGTCCGCTGTCGGCGCCGCGCAGTTCGTCGATGCGGTCGGCAACGCCACTGACGGTGCGCGCCTCGAACAGCACCCGCACCGGCACGTCGACACCGCACGCTGCGGTGAGTCGCGCGGTGGCCCGCGTCGCCGACAGCGACGTCCCGCCCGCGGTGAAGAAGTCGGTGGTCGCGCCAAAGCTGTCGAGATTCGTCTCGAGCACGTCGGCCCATGCCTCGGCGACGAGGTGTTCGGTGGCGGTGGTCAGCGGCTCGTCACCGGCGGTGGTGTCGCGGCCGGTGATGTCCGGCTCGGGGAGCTGCGCGAGGTCGACCTTGCCGTTGCGTCCGATCGGCAGCGCCTCGACCTCGACGAACGACACCGGAATGATGCTGCGCGGCAGAACATGCGAGAGTGCCTCGCGCAGGTCGTCGGCCACCACAGTACGGCCCGGCTCCGGCACCACCCAGGACACCAGCACTTTCTCGCCACTCTGAGTGGCGCGGGTGGCGGTGACGGCGGTGGCGACCTCGGGCAGCCGGGTCAGGGCGACGTCGATCTCGGACGGTTCGAGTCGGATGCCACGGATCTTGACCTGGTCGTCGGTGCGGCCGTGGATGACGAGGGTGCCGTCGGGCCGGCGATGCACGAGATCGCCGGTGCGGTACATCCGCTCGCCGGTGCCGAACGGGTCGGCGACGAATGCGATTGCGGTCCGCCCGGATTCACCAAGGTAGCCCTGTGCTAGGCATGCGCCGGAGACGTAGAGTTCGCCAACAGTGTGCAAGGGCACCGGCCGCAACTGGGCGTCGAGGACGTGCGCGACGACGCCCGCCAGGGGTGTGCCGATGGTGACCGGTCCGGGTTCGGTGAATCGGGCGCTGGTCACGGCGACGGTTGCTTCGGTGGGGCCGTACTCGTTGCTGACCGCTGCGACGGCGGTCCAGTCGCGGACGAGGCCGCCGCTGAGTGCTTCGCCGCCGACGGCGATGTGGCGGACGTCGGGGAGTTCGCCCGGGTGCAGGGTGGCGAGCACCGACGGGGTGGTGAACAGCATGGTGACGGCGTGGTCGGTGATGGTGTCGCAGAGTTCGTCGGCGGCGATGACGGTCGGCGGGCAGATGACGATGCTCGCGCCGGCGAGGCGGGCGGGCACCAGGCCCATGAGTTGGGCGTCGAATCCGACTGCATAGGTGTGCAGGACGCGGTCCGCGGCGGTGATCTGCAGGCGTTGCGCGGTGTCGCGGGCCCAGCCGGCGATTCCGCGATGGGTGACCACCACACCCTTCGGTGTGCCGGTGGTGCCGGAGGTGAACGTGATGTAGGCGGCGTCGTCGACGCGCAGCGGACGCACCCGCTCGGCCGGGCCGAAAGGCTCCGAGACGTCGGTATCGAGCTGGTCGACGCGGAGCACCGGGATCGACGCGTCGATAGACGGCAGCGCGTGCTCATCGAGCGCCAGAATCGCCGCCGGCCGCGCCCGATCGATCAGCGAGCGACGACGCTCGGCCGGATCGGCCGGATCGACATTGACGAACGCCGCGCCCGCTCGTGCCACCGCCAGCGTCGCGATTACACCCCAGACGGAGCGCGGGAGGTGCTGCACCACAACATCTCTAGGGCCGATACGAGCCGCGATCAGTTGCCGAGCAATCGCCGTCGACATCCGATCCAGATCGGCGTTGGTGAGTACGCCGCCGTCCTCGACGACCGCCACCCCATCCGGTGCGTCGGCCAGTCCTGCACCCAACAGTTCCGCGAGAGTCTCCGCCGGCGGCGCCGGCCGTGCCACCTCGGTGGTTCCGGCAAGCAGCGCAGCTGTCGGTCGGTCGGCTTCCGTCACCGCCCGCCCGACCGTGTCGACGACGAGCCGGCACAGCGCATCAAGCCGTTCGGCGTCCGCGACGCGATCGGTGCACGTCATCGAGATCTGCAGCCGCCCATCAACCCGGTACATGGCCACATCAATCCCAAACAGCGGCAGATCCGCCACCCGGTCCCTGAGGAGCGCGCGAGCTTGCGAGTGCGCGTCACGAAGGGCCGCCTCTCCCCCCGCCGGTTGAGTAGCCCGAGGCGCTAGCCGAGGGCGTATCGAAACCCCGTGACCACCTTCCCCCGCCGGGTCAGCAGCCCGAGCCACATCTCCTTCCGCTGGTTGAGTAGCCCGAGGCGCCAGCCGAGGGCGTATCGAAACCTCAGAACCAGAACCAGAACCCCCAACCCAAGCAGCAACCTCATCCGGCACCACCCCCAACGACACCTCGAACAACGGCGTCCCCGCCCCCGCTCGTCCCGGATCAGCGATCTCCGCAATCTCCGTCAACGGCAGATCAGCATGCGCAAACGCCCCCAGATCCACCTCAGTGACCCGCGACAGCAACTCCCCAAACGGCACCTCAAGATCAATCGCCGTATGCAACGGCACCGCCCGCGCAAACAACCCAGGCACCCGAGCCAACCGCGCATCCAACCGCCCGGACACCGCGGTCCCGATCGTGACGACCGATGTATCCGCCTGCCGCGCAAGCACTGCCGCCAACGCCGTGTGGACGACGATGAACGCCGTGGACTTGCGCTCCACCGCCAACGCGTCGAGCGCACCGGTTACCGAGTCGTCGAGCTCCCCGTGCGCCTGCACCACCGAGACATCCGCCGACGTCACATCCGCAGCCGCCTGCAGATTGACTTCCGGCAACCGCAGCGGGCTGACCGGCTCACCGAACGCCGACGACCAGTGCGCCACGAGTTCGTCGCGCCGCGCCCGCACCACGTCGTCGCGCCACAGTCCGTACTGCCGATAGTCGACCCGGTCCTCGGCACTGTCGGTCCGGCCGTCGAGTTCCGCAGATAGCTCGTCCAGGAGGATCGGGAACGATTCGCCATCGGTGGCGATGTGGTGCCCGACGATCAGCAGCCACGTCTGCCCCTCACGTTCGATCACCCGCACCCGCCACGGCAACGTCTCGCCGAGGTCAATCGGGCGGAGCAGCGTTGCAAGTACGTCCGACACGTCGAGCGCAGAATCCACGTCGGCATCCAGCTGCCCACGCACGAAGACGGCGAGTTCGTCATCGCTCCAGCGGTATTGGAACGGCGATCCGTCGTGGACGGGGAAGCTGGTGCGCAGCGCGTCGTGCCGCCCAACCAGAGCGGCAACCGCGTCACGGACCTGCGCAACAGGAGCCTCGACGGGCAGCGCCACGTGCATCAGGTAGCCGGTGAACTCGGGTTGGGTGCGCCACCGCAGCCACACGTCGAGTTGCTCGGGGGTGAGCGGCAAATGCTCCGGTTCAACGCGACGCTCCCCCAGCTCCGGCATCGCGACCTCGGTCGCTCCGGTCAGAAGTTCGGCGAGGCCTGCGACGGTGGGGCGGTCGAACACGTCGGGCACCGCGACCGGGTGCCCGTCCGCGGCGAGCGCGGCAGCCAGTCGCGCCGCCGACAACGACGTTCCGCCGGTGGCGAAGAAGTTGCTCTCGGGTGTGAGGTCGACGGAGTCGTCGCCGATCACTGTCCGCATCGCTGCGGCGACGATCTCCTCGGTCGGCGTCAGCGGCCGCGCCGGCGTGGTCGATTCCCGTAGTTCGGCAAGCAGTTTGTCGCGGTCGAGTTTGCCCGTCTGGGTGCGCGGGAAGCCGTCGACGATGATCGCGCGCGCCGGCACCGCGTACGCCGGCAGCCGGGCCGAGCATGCGGCGAGCATCATGGTTTCGTTCAGCGCGGCGACGTCGGCGCGGTCGGCGAAGCCGTCTTCGGTGATGAACGCGATGAGCCGTTCGTCGCCGGCGTTCTGTCCCGGGTCGACGAGGACACGGGCGTTCCCGACTCCGGGTATCGCGCGCAGGACGCCGGCGATCTCGCCGAGTTCGATGCGGTATCCGCGGATCTGCACCTGGTCGTCGTCGCGGCCCAGGTAGGCCAGCCGGTTCGGCGCCACCTCCCGTACCCGGTCCCCGGTGCGGTACATCCGACGTCCGCCACCGAGCGGGTCGGCCACGAACCGGGTGGCCGTGAGTGCCGGCGCATTCAGGTACCCCATCGACACCTGATCACCCGCCACATACAGGTCCCCAGCCGCCCCCGGCGGCACCGGGCGCATCCGCGAGTCGAGGATCGCCCACCCCACCCCGTCGAGCGGTGCGCCGATGATGCTGCGCTCGTCGTCGAGGTCCACGTCGCACGCCGTGAGATGCACCGTCGTCTCGGTGATCCCATACATGTTGATCAGCCGCAGCCCCGAGCTACCGCCGGTTGAGTAGTCCGAGCCACCCCGTCCGCCGGTTGAGTAGCCCGAGGCGCTAGCCGAGGGCGTATCGAAACCGCCCTCACCCCCCTGATCCCTGAGGAGCGACCGAGCTTGCGAGGGCGCGTCACTCACCTGATCCCTGAGGAGCGACCGAGCTTGCGAGGGCGCGTCACGAAGGGTCTCCCCACCCCCTTCGCCGGTTGAGTAGCCCGAGGCGCTAGCCGAGGGCGTATCGAAACCAGCCGAACCCTCCCGTCCAACCGCACCCCCCTCGTAGTCACGAAGACCCCGCCCCTCCACAAACCCCCGCAACCCTTTCGGCTCCAACGCCTCCCCACCAAATACGACCGCCCGCACCGACGACAGCACCCCAGCACCCACGACCGCCGGATCGGTCAACGCCGAGAACGCCGTCGGTGTCTGCGACAGAATCGTCACCCCATGCCGATCCAGCGTCGCCGCCAGCCTCCGCGGATCACGCGCCGTCGCCCGATCCACCGCGACCACACATCCACCCGACGCCAACGCCCCGAAGATCTCCCACACGGAAAAGTCGAACGCATACGAGTGCACCCAACTCCACACATCGTCGGGACCGGCATCCACCTCATCCATCGCCGCACCCAGCATCGCCGCGACGTTCGACCGCGTGACCACCACACCCTTGGGCACACCCGTCGACCCGGACGTGTGGATGATGTACGCCGCACCCGGAATCGGTTCGGCCACATCGCGGCCCGCACCCACCGACAGTCCCAGCCTGGGATGCACGACCACAACCGGCTGCGTCGCCTCGACAATCAGGTCGATCCGCGCCTGCGGATACTCCGGATCGATCGGCACATACACCGCATCGGCCATCAACGACGCGACCATCGCGACCACGGCGTTGGTCCCGCCCGGCAGAAGCAGCGCCACCCGATCCCCCGGCCGCACACCGCTCTCCCGCAGCCGATCTGCCAGATCCCGAGCACGCGTCACCAGCTGCTGATACGTCAGACGATCCTCACCAGAGACCAGGGCACCCGCATGAGGCCGCGCCTCAGCGTGTGCCACCAGCGCCTCGATCGGATCGACCACCACCGTGCGTCGGTCCGTGGGAGCCGGCAGCTCCGGCACCGGGACACTCTCCGACACCAGCGCATCCCCGCCACCAGCCACGAGGCCATCAATGGTGGCGATGAACAGGTCGAGAATATGTTCCGCCGCAACCACATCGACGTGCTTCTCGGCGACGGTGACAGTGACCTCGAGTTCGGACTCGTTGTCGACGACGCTGAACTCGAGTGCGGTGCGCGCCTGATAGGTGGGCAGTACTTCGTAGTCGACGATGACACCGGTCGCGGTGAGGTCTGGTTGTCCGGCGTGATATGCGAAGATGACGTCGGCCAACCCAGCTGGTGCGGTTGCGGCGTGGCGGCGGGCGTCGTTGATGTCTTTGGCCACTCGGGTCAGCGCTTCGCTGACCGCCAGCTCGCGGACGCCGGTGATGCGGAGCGGCGCAGTCTGGACGAACATGCCGACGGTCTGCAGTTCGTCACTGGTTTCGCGGCCGGCGAAAGGCACAGACAGCACGACGTCGTCGGTGTCGGTGTAGTCACAGAGCGTGGCAGCCAGAGCCAGGCTGAGAAGTGTGTTCAGGGTGGTACCGGCCGACCGCGCCACTTCCGTTGCGCGCCGACGGAGGTCGCTGCTGATGGTGAGTTGCAGGTAGACGGCGGGTCCGCCGGTGAGGCCGGTGGATTGGGTGGTCGCTGGCGCCGGCAGCGCCATGTGCTCAGGTGCTCGGCGGAGCTTGCGTGTCCAGTAGATGCCGGAAGGCGCGACGTTCTCGCGCGCCGCGAGGACCGAACTGAAACCGGTGGCGTCAGATGGCCAAGTGGGCTCAACACCGGATTGTCTCGCCTGGACTGCGAACGCGAAGTCGGCGAGGACGATGGGTAATGACCATTCGTCGATCGCGATGTGGTGAGCAACGAGCACGAGGTCTAGATTGTCGCCGGATGTGTCCAGGACCGCCCGCCACGGCACGTCGACTGTGAGGTCGAACGGGGTGGTGACGGCTCGGTTGATGCCTTCGGAATCAAGCGTGGCGATGGTGATCGGCGTAGCACCTACCGGGTCGGCGACTGAGCGGACGATGGGCATCGGTGTACCGCGCTCGTCTAGGTGCACTGTGCTCAGTGCCTGTTGTCGTGCGGCAATGTCGATCAATCCGGCCCGGACCGCGTCCTCGGTAACTCCGCCGCCAAGGCTCAGGTGGACAGGCAAGTGATTGACGATTGCGTGACGGTCGCCGCGGTTTAGGAGCCAGATTTCGTGCTGCGCGCGAGTGGGCCGATAGGTCACCGAACTCCTGCGCTCGACGCGCAGGCCCGGTTCACGTTGCGCGATAAGGGCCGCGAGGTCGCTGATAGTGGTGGTGGGCGTGAGGATGTCAAGCGGAAACGATATGTTGAGGTCTCCGCCCGCGCGGGCGGCAACCTGCATCAGGATGAGGGAAGTAGCGCCGAACTCGTTGAGACAAGTGTCCAAGGACGGACTGTCGACACCAGTGAGATCCGCTATGGCCGACGCGATGGCGCGTTCGATCTCGTTCCGTGGCTGCGCGTCTAGTGTCAGGGCCGTTGCCATGTGCGCGATCGCAACGGCTATCGCATCGCGGTCCGGCTGGCCGGTGGTGTCGAACGGCAGGGTGTCGAGAACAACGATGCGTCGAGGCCACAGCACCGCGGGCAGGTATGTGGTGAGGTGCACGCGGACAGCAGCCACTACGGCCGACGCGTCATCGGAATCTCGTGAGATACTCACCGCGAGGTCGATACAGTCGCCGTCTGCTCCGGTGAATGGGACGGCAACAGCCGTTTCCACACCACCGATTTCGGCAGCGGCGCGCTCTATCACTTCGGGCTGCACTCGGACACCCCGAAGGACGAACTCGTTGTCCAAATGGGCGTGCGCGCACAGCTCGTCCGTGGAGGGGTCGATGTAGGCGAGCTGACGGGTGGGCACCCCTTCCCAAAAGATCTCCCCGATCACGCCTGGCGGCACAGGTCGATGGCGTCGGTCAAGAAGTTCAGTCTGGTGCTGCATCTGCGCAGTCAACGTATCGGGAATGACAAGCGGAACGTCATCGATCTTCGAGTCAGGGCGTTCAAGCAATGCGTGTGCCACCGCGTCCAGCATCGCTAACAGCTGGCGATGGTGCGCGGCGATCTCCGCGCCGTCGTACCGGTTTGGGTTTGCTTCCAGGTCGAGTACGAGCCTGCCGGTTCCTCCGGCTCCGGGATAGAGATTGATCGACAGGTCGTCCACCGGGCTGGTAGTGAGGACATGGAAGGTGGCACGCGCTTCGCCACAGCGAAATTCGCGGTCGAACAGCATCAGGTTAAGCATGATCGTGGACATGCCACGCTGGCCTGCGGGAGTGACCTCGCCAGCGCGGGTGAGGTCGGCCAGGATGTCGTCGTACCGATATCGCTGGTGGCGCAACGCCCCCATTAGGGCAGTCTGGACGTCGCGAAGGAAAGTACGAACAGCGATTCTTGATCCAATCCGGAATCGAAGGGGCACGATGTTAGAAACGGGAAATGGAGTGTTGCGCAGGTGTGCAGTAGTGCGGGCGGCAACTGGAAGATTGAACACGACGTCGCCACTGGCAGTCGCGCGCCCCAGATAGGCGGCCACGGCCGTTGCGACAACTACCGGCAGCGAGGTCGAATGGTGCTCGGCGGCATCCCGGAGTACATCCATTGTGGCAGTGGGTATCGGCTCAGCGACGTGTTCCGCAATCGCTGTCGGAGGTCCATTCCGCCGGGCAAGAGTCGAGGGAAGCGGGAGGCCAGTTAGAGTCCGACGCCAGTAATTGCCGTCTGCGACGTAGCGGGAAGAACCTTTGTAATCGAGGTCCGCGCGATACGCGGCATCGAAGTCTACGGCCCGGACCGTGGGAACCTCACGCCCGGAAATCGTCGCGTCGTAAGCGGCAAGTGCCGAAATCGTGCAGGCCTTTGCCGAGAAACCATCTGCGGTCAGATGGTGCGTGCGGATGTAAAAAAGGAACCGCTCATCTGCGACGCGATACAGGTAGCCGACAGTGAGCCTGTCCACCAACGGATCAACAGGGCGAGCATAATCGGCCACCATCATGCCACGAGCGACCGCATCGGCGTCGTCCTCTCCGCGTAGGTCGACGTACACCGGTTCGCTCGACAGAGATGCATCATGGATACCAGTAAGATCTCCTCCGTCGGCGTGAAAAGTGACCTGGAAAGCCCTCAGCGCACGGACACAATTCCCCACCGCGCTCAAGAACACCCCGACTTCAATCGGTCCATCGAGTTCGGTACACTGCGCGATGTTCAGGGAAACAGCTGGCTGGCCGCGTTGCGCGTCCCACAGGGCCACCTGGGCAAGGTTCGGCGAAAACGCAATCGCTTCGCCAGTCACGCGCCGTGCACCTTCCAGTACACGGCCCAACCACCGACGAAACCACTGCTCAACCGTCGCTCTTGTCGGAATCGAAGCGTGGTCAGGGCGCCAGGGCCGTTTGCCTTCGGAAATGCGTTTGCACTGCACTCGCAAAGAGCGCCGGCGGCGATGTCGACAATGAACTCCACCGAAACTGCCGGGACAGCACTCCGCATGCCAGCTCCGACAAACGGAGCGCAAGAACCTCTGCATCGCGGCGGACTCGCGCGGCGCAGTACAAAACAAGACCACCCACCGAATAGCATTTGAGGCTCTACTTTGTAGACAGCATCAACGAGCTCGAGCAGGATGTAGGGAGCGAAACCGCCCTTCAACGAACAGCCAGAAAGTCGATTCGCTCTATGCACTAACGACGTCCGGGGATTCAGGATTCCCAGCGACACCAACATGATTAACCACTCCGAGTAAACTACGCACAGCGGCAGGTGCGCCGTGGTGCCGCGACGCACGCGTGCCGTTCGCTACAACCACTCATCGCGACGATCCCGACAAACCCGCATTTGATGCAGTATAGCCGTATTCACGGTACGCCCCAGTCCGCGAAACGCCATTCAAGACAACACCAGCAATCGTCGCCTGCGCCATCCGCAACTGATCAACAGCCGAAACCAATTCAGATCGCCTGGTACGACCAGCGCGAACCACTACGAGAACCCCATCAACCGAGCGAACAAGAACCGATGAATCAGCGACAAGATTGACTGGAGGCGAGTCGACTATGACATAGTCGTACTCCACCGAAAGTGAGCGAAACAGTTCTTCAGATTTTGTCGAATTGAGAAACTCCACCGGGTTTGGCGGCAATCGCCCAGGGCCAAGTACCTCAAGGTTTGGGACCTCGGTTCGTTGAATTACATCACCGGGTTCTGCCACACCGCGAATAATATCCGTTAATCCAACTTCGCCATTGAGTCCCAATCGAGGACATAAGGTAGGGCGTCTAAGATCTGAATCAACTATTAGGGTTCGATAACCAGAGTCCGCCAGCGCCAATGCCAGGTGGATCGTGGTGGTCGATTTTCCCTCGCCCTGCTCCCCGCTCGCAATTAGAAGTCGCCGAATATCTCCCTCTACGCCCGCGAAGTCCAGGTTGATCTGCAGTCGACGAAACGACTCAGCCATCGGCGAGTTACCGAACTGCACCAGGTCATTCTTCGAATCGACCATTCCGAGCCGCGAATCAACGGAAGCTAGCACTGGAACGTCGACAAGTCCTTCAATGTCCGATTCCGACCTAAGCCTAGTGTCAAACCGACCCTTCAAATACATGAAAAGAAAACCGATGACAGAACCTGAAAACAACCCAATCGCCACAAGGCGAAGCGGTTGTGGCGAAAATGGATACACACTCGGACTAGCCGGTGAAATAACAGTCAACTTCGCTAGCGGTTCGCCTCCGCCACTCGGAGTTTCGAGCTCGACTACGTTAAGCCTCATCGCTTCCGCAACAGCATTGGCGAGAGCTGCCGCGCCAGTCGGTTCAGTCGCAGTCGCCGTGATGTCCAGAACGACGGTGTCCAGAGCCGCCGATGCTGTGACTGCAGACCGCACATCATCGACGGACCCGTCAAGATCGCCAATTTCGATCGCATCCGACAAGACGGCATCCGAAGACGCTAGATCTACGTAAGAAGCAACGCGCTGTTGGGACGCAAGCGACCCTGTGTATGCCCCCTGGGATCCGCCGTCCGACACCGTTGTCACATAGACCACAGCTGTTGAAGCATACGTTGGCGATTGTAGAAGCGCCCATGCGACGGCAAGAACCCCTCCGGCTAAGGCCGCAAGTACCACGTTCCACCAACGCTGCCTCCACAATGCACCCAAACTTTGCAAAGACGCGTACTTTCGAGTCTCATTCGTCGGAACTTCTTGATTCAGCACTCGCCGTCCTCCGAAACATTCATAGAAAATCCAACAATCGACGCCGGAATTCCGACGGCGCTGACAGAGTCCGGCAGGCTCTTGAGGACGACAGCATTCGCACCTATCGTACATTGATTGCCAAGAACAACGTCGCCAAGAACGCGGGACCCCGCACCAAGCTGGCATCCTGCACCTATCACAGGACCCGAGACATCCGCTGGGGACCGCGAGCCGATCGTAACCCCCTGCTGTATGGTCACATCGTTTCCGATCCAAACGTTAGGACCGATGACAACGCCAACAGGGTGGTAAAGAACAAGCCCGGGAGCAATATCAGCCTGCCAAGAAATATCACATCCCGTAATAACGGTGTTAATCTGCTTAACCGCACTACCGAGTGGCCCCCACCTACGGCCAAGAGCCTGACTCACGCGGAACAGGACGACAGCTACGAACCTAACAGTGCCGATATCAGCAAGCCGAGAAGACAGTCCGCTTGATCGTCCGTTAATCGCGTTACGCTGCCAGTCACAGAAAATTGCTTCAAGCATGACTAACCCTTCGAGATAGATAACAAGCGCGATAGACGCGGCTTCTGAACATCAGGCGCACTCCAACGCCAGTAGCAGTACCAGATAGCAAACACGTATATAAACGAAGATGCTATCCCAACGATACCCAAACCCAGCAACAGGGTGCCACCGCGAAGAAAGACAAGGCAATAACCAACCGAGATGATACGCATAACGTCCCATGCGACACGCCAAGACGCGCCGCCCAGAAAGGCGAGGCTATGCTCTACCGGCATATACAAGAGTTGGGAGCCAATAAAACCGACAACAGCCAGCCAAAAGAATAACCCCGAGGGTTGAATGGCTGGCATCAAGCCCGTTATCCAGACTAGGATAACGGTTGAAACAGCTGACGCAGTCGCCAACACAGCGCCTATAGAAAGGCCGATAAACAGCCGGCTCCGCACTGCTTTTCTATCGAGCGACCGAACTGACGCACCTATGTGAGCATCCATCGATGGCGCGACCACTTGTCCAGCGGTCGTATGAAAACCAGCACCGACCCTGCACGCCGCCGCCCAGGCGGGGGCCGAAGTTCCTAGAAAGGCAGCCGATACAGCTCCAGCCTGTGCCGCACATCCACTCAATAGCTGTCCGAATACAAGATACTTTTCACACCATATGTCTGATAGTAACGCTTTAAGACTGAATCGCGAAGGACTCGCAATAACCGTGTGAAAGCGACGTATCCATAGAAATCCCGCGAGCGCAGCACCGAGGAATGCCAGGAAGATAGCGGCGACGTACACCCAGACTGATGACGTAACCAAACACGCGGAGAAGGTCCCAACGAGCAGGACCACCGAGTATAGCAACCGCATACGCATCGCGATACTATAATCGTTGATAGTAACAGCCGTTGTTTGCGCAACGACAAACATTCCCTGAGCCACCAGGATTATCGAGCCAGCCCAAGCGTACTGAGCCACGGCGTGCCAGGGCGACAGTGTTTCGAGAACAACACCTGCAAGGGCGACAATAACTGCGGTCACGATCGTCAACGACACCGCGGACTCGATTAGAGATGAAGTCGTAGATGCCGAGTTGGTGTTCCCCCCATCGCCAACTGGGCACTTCGAGAAGACTCCTATCGCAGGAAGGCGAAAAGCGATCGCGCAGGTGGCCGATCCGAGCAGAATGCTCGATACGGCACTCACTACTAGCACGAACGTGAGCACATCGGTGTGCCCAAAGAAGAGAGGCAATAGACCACTCAACAGCGAAATGGCCTGAGCACTGATGCCAACTACCGAAGGAATGAGATCGTTCCGAATCTGTCGCAGTACTCTTCGAGCGACCCTCATGGCGAGGTCCCAGCGTAGAGAGCGCGCAGCGCAGTCTCCTGGTTCGATCGACTATTCTCCCGAAGCGCGTTCTTCCACGCCGCTAGTTGGATTTTCCTCTTACTAGGAGACTCCATTAGGGCAAGGATTCTTCGCGCCGCCTCGTCAGCGCTAGCGACGCATAGCTCACTATATGGTCCGAACGATGGTACATCCCGTACCACAGGCGGAATACCGCACGCAACCGCATTGAGCAATGCCACCGGAAATCCCTCCCATGCTGCGCTGTGGATATATGCCAAGCACCCTTGCAGCAACGAATCCACTCGGGATTCGTCTACCCATCCGGTAACCTCTACCCCGCGAGAACGGAGATACTCTTCGTAGCTCTTGTCTCCACCGCCTATCCACATAAACTTCACCGATTCGCTAGGCCGAAGTCGCTGGACTGCCTCGGCTACCGCCATGAACCAGGCAGGATCCTTTTGAGCGGTGAGCCTGCCAACCGCGCAGACAACTGCGGGGACGACCAAGGTCTCTTGCGCGCCAAAGAATCGCCAATCGGCAACGTTCGGGATCGTGGTGACTCGAGTGGCGGACCTGGCTAAGCGCTGAGCGAGGTCGGCCTCACGCTGGCTACAAGCTGCGACGACGCTAGTGTTTAGGGATAGGAGTGCCTCAATGCCCATAATAGTGGTCCGTACGAATCTGTTCAGATCTGTCCTTTCGAACGCGTAGCAATGTGGCGTATAGACGATTCTTAAATCTAGTTGTTTCTTAACTAGCAGTCTGCCAAAGAATCCCGCGCGACTTGAGTGCAGGTGCACAATGTCTGGTCGATACAGTCGTACTTGTCGAACGACACCCAATGTTGAAGCTGTGATCTTTCGCTCAATCTCGACTACTTCACAGTTGTCCACCTTTGCATATCCGGATGAAGATATCGAATCTCGTCGAGTCAAGTGAAAGATCCGATGGCAAAAATCCGGCGTAGCGGAAACATAACTGCGGATCGCTGATGCAACTCCTCCGGAGCTGTCCGTTATGTGGAGAACTCGGAGAGGCTCTGATCGCTTCGCCGACCAAACCCCCGCAGTGTGTCCGCTAGTGTCAAGATGGCTGTGAAATTGCACCCTGTACTCATTTCTTCCGGAAATAAAGCAATTGACCCGATGTCTGTTGGATTGGTGCCGCCAGGACAACCAGCAGAACCGCCGGCATTATCGGCACCTGATGACGCACAGCAGAGCCAAAGTCCGGCTCAAATAGCGCTTGGACCACTATGAATGCAAACGCGAGTGAGATGCAGCGCGACAGACGCATCGTCTTCTTCAAACTCACAATATCGCCTGCACCCAGCCTTGAGACCGCCAGAAGGAACGTTAGCCACACAACCGAAACCGAACATACGATTCCTACGTAGTACGCGCTACCGAGGAAGATTAAGGGAAAGGGGAAAAACAATGTAATGAGTGTAATAGTGACATTCACTACGGACTCAAGTTGCGACGGCGCAATGCTCACGTATGGTTCAATCCGCGTTATTGAATCTGAACCTGCTCCCCGGATATCATTTACGGATTGCCGATAATAGTCTAGCGAGACGCCCAGCCCTACCTCGAAGACTACCGAAATGAGCACGAGGACGATGACGCTGGCAGTTAACAGGGACTTCAAGTTCACAGATCGAGTCGGCAACAATCGACATATTGCGTAGATCGCCGCTATGATCATCCAGTATGGTCGAAACAGTGCTGCGTAAGCGAGCATGACGGCGATAATTGCGACTTCGCACTCTACTCGTTCTGGCATCGCAACTATAGTCGCCACGATTGCCAGAACGATGATCTCCTTGGAATAGTAGCCGAGATATACTGCAGCGAAGATCGTTGATGCCCCGACCACGGCTAAACTCGCGGGCCAGTATATTTGCCTGACGCTCTTGGATACCACCAGGGCGCAGAGGAGTGTGAACGCCGTTAGTCCTAGAAGCCCAGACAGTATTGGTGAGTCCTCAAGGTTTAGAATCCTATAAAAGGCCCCGGTGTTTGTGTACGAATTATCGCCCCTAGCGATTCCAGTCCCGTTCGCGATGCGCTGGATAAAATCGCCGTCATAGGAGAACTTGTCGGGTAATATCCTGTCACGGGCGAGTATGATTAACGCACCGACGGACCAGAATGCTCCGATAGCTACATACAGATCCTGGCTGTTCACACCCGCGCTACTTGTCGAATATCTCCGACTTTTCGGCTCTGATGATTGAAGCCTCACTTTGCCGCCCTCCGCGCTAGGTCGCTATCTTTGGGCGATTTCGTGCAAGTCGCGGTAGAGTGTTTCAAGCTTCTGGGCTTGATCGCGTATGTCGTATCCAGCGTCCCGTACTTGATTGGCCCATGACTTTCGCGTATCGGCTCGCAGCTCAAGGATTCTCCGAGCCCAGAGAGTCGATTCCAGATCCAAAAATTCGGCCGCGCCTGACACATTGGCGTCTCTCGTGACGTTCGTACTTAGAATGCAGGGAAGTCCGCTCGCTTGCGCCTCGACCGCCACCATTCCCAAGCCTTCGTACCGAGACGGCAGTGCGAGCATGTCCATTGCGTGCATATATGCGGGCACTTCGTTGCTTTCTCCGACAAAGTGGACGCGCTGTTGCAGTCCGCTTGAAACTACCCGATTCCGAACTCGCGCCTCATTTTCCCCGCTTCCGATTAAGATAAGCTCTAGGCGCGGATCCTTATTTTTCAATTGGTTGAGAACTTCTACAAGAAACTCTTGGTTCTTCTGGTGCACGAATCGACCCACATGACCAATCACGAAGCTGGAGTCTGAGATTCCGTGCCGCTTCCGCACTTCTTTACGATTCCTGTCATCATACTTGAACTTTTCTATCTCTATAGCGTTCTCAACTATCCGCGACGCGCGCTTCGGACCAAACATGAATCTCGATGCGTCGTTCGAGCAGGCGAACAGGTGAGTTGCGTATCTCGGTATATAGCGTTTAGCAATCAACCGAATAGGCAGCTTGATGTCGGGAGAGAATCCGGTGTTGTGCGAGTGAGCTATACGCACAGGAACTTTTGAATGCTTCGCAGCCGATAGTGGAAAAGCGGATAGCGCATCCATGTGGGCGTGTGCCACACGGTAGCCCGTATGCGTTCGAAAAAAGTGTTCGTATCTACGTTTGTACGTTGCCAGATTTCTGGGCGTAATAGGGGATATCCTATAGATCTGTCCGCCCAAACTAAGAATCTCGGCATCATATGAACTGGGTTCTTCCCGGTGCATAAGAAAGTCGAACTGGATCTTGGTGCGATCGATATGTCGGTAGTAGTTCATTAGCATTGTCTCCAGCCCCGCTCGATCCATCGACGCGACGATTTGGAGGATGCGTATCGGGAGCTCATTCTGCGACACCTATCAACCCGCCTTCTTCTACGCTGGAACTGGCACGCGTTCGTAACACCATTTGCTGAAAAGTAGTTCGGCCGGCGCTCACTGCATGCCGCCGGTCAGGCTGTGTACCGTGGTGTCTCGGCTGGTCGCCTTCCCCTCCGCGGCTGACGCTTTGATCGTCCAAGTCGCCACTCCCCGTTCGGCGGTTCCTGGCATTGCCATCCGCATCAGTACGCTCCGTCCTTCGCCACGACGGCCCGTGCCGTCTTCCACAAGATCAAGGCATCCTGCATGATCGACCAGTTCTCCACGTACGAGAGATCAAGTCGCACAGACTCTTCCCACGACAGATCCGATCGACCCGAGACCTGCCACAGCCCGGTCATGCCAGGTTTCACCAGCATCCGTCGCGCGACGCGCCCGTCGTACTGATCCACCTCGTCCGGGAGCGGCGGCCTGGGCCCGACCAGGCTCATCGTTCCGCCAAGGACGTTGAACAGCTGAGGCAACTCGTCGATGCTGTAGCGCCGGATCACTGCGCCGACACGAGTGACTCGTGGATCGTCGCGCATCTTGAACAGCACTCCGTTGCCCTCGTTGCGGGCGCGCAGGTCGCCCTTGAGGTCGTCGGCGTTCTGCACCATCGAGCGGAACTTCCACATCTTGAAATGCGAGTTATTGATGCCGACCCGAGTTGCTCGATAGAAGACCGGGCCACGCGTGTCGAGTTTGATCGCCACGGCCACCGCGGCCAGTACCGGAGACAGGGCGAGGACGAGGATCGCGGCGCCGACCCGGTCGACGATGGCCTTGCGGAAACGGTTCGCGCCCTCGTAGCGCGGTTTGTCGATGTGCAGCAACGGAAGACCGGCCACGGGTCGCATCATCATCCGCGGGCCGGCAACGTCAATCACACCGGGCGCAACGACCATGTCGACATCAAGGCCCTCGAGGTCCCAAGAGAGGTTCTGCATCGCAGTGTGGCCGAGTGCTTCCGCAGAGGTGACGGCGACCGTCGTCGCGCCTGACCGCGCGACGGCGTCGCACACGTCGTCGAAGTTTCCGTAGACCGGCACTTCGTCGTCGCCCATCACCACCGAGCTACGCGGTCCGCTGCGGCCCGGGAGGCAGATGCCGACGACGCGGTAGCCCAGGCTGGGATGACTTACCAGCCGTTTCATCAGGGGTAGTGCGGAGGCCGGTTCGCCGACCATGAGGACGTGTTCGAGGTTCTCGGCGCGAGCACGGCGGCGGGACAGATCCTTTCGCCACAACCAACGCTCGAGCAGGAGTCCGATCGTGCCGACGGGTAACGCGATGGCCAAGAACCCGCGAGCGATATTCAACCTGAACAGGAGGTCGACCATTGCGAGAACTCCGAAGAGCGACAGGCACGCGGTGACCACCCGGCTGTACTCCTGGGAGCCGGCGCCGATGATGCGGCGGTCGAGAGTCTGGAACGCCCTGAGAGTGACGAGCCACGTGAACGCGAGGATGACGGAGACGTAGGCCGCCGGCGCTTTCACGTCGCCGTTTGGAGTCATAGCACTGTCCGCGCCGAAGCGAACGATCTGCGCGGCCGTGACGGCGACGATGATGACGGCGGCATCCGACCAGGCAAGGCGACTGAGGTAGCCCTGCACCCAGGAGCGCGACCTCTCGCGGGACCGTCCGACAAACCGAATTCTGGATGTCCGACGATCGGCGCGCGTAGAGCGCGATGCACCGAAGGCCTGACTGTTCGCCAACGCTGTTCCCTTCCCCTTATCGTTCACAGCGCTCTCATGCCAACAATTGGGTACGACAAAATAAGCCGTGCCATTCGATCGGCATTCTTGGGGTCACCTTTTAGACCGCCTGAAGAGATGCTGAGAGCGTATGGCAGTCATCTGACTTTGACAACTTGAAAGCGGACCGTGGGCCGCTCCCAAGGGCGATGGACAGCGGTCGGCGACAAACGTTACAGCGGACGCCGGTCTAGTAGGTCACACTTTCCGAACGCCCCCGCGAAGTCGCAATGCTGTGACCTGCACGTTCGCCTGGAGTTTAGTTAGCGATGCGTAGAATCTCGCACGCACAGGCTCGAGAGTGATGTCAGACACACTGCCAGGCAGGCGCTTTCGGGACCACTGCCCCCAGAGCCTGGGTCTTGACGCAGCCTAGATTCTGCGCGTCTCCGGAAATTTTCCGCGTTCACTATCGTAAACTTTCTGGCTGCCGTAGCGAGTCGTTCACACTTTTGGGCGACCGACCTTGGGTATTTCCTGTCGCCCCGGGAAAATCGCCTTCGCCATTCAGCAATTCGTACGACAGAATCGACGCTCTACGTAATAACCGTATTTGAAAGAAACGTAGCATCAACGTTGCATTGAATCCATGGCTCGATTTACGAGCGCGATCACTTATTGGACACATGACCCAGATCGCCGTTGCCGGTGCCGGCGCCGGGTTCGGGTTCCACGACTCTCCCCCACGTCGGCTACCGACGCTTCGGACGTCCAGGACCTCGCCGCGCATTCTTGCCGGACACCTTCCCCGCCGCTTCGCGCGCTGCACGCTTGGCCGCCGCTTTCTCCCGGGCCGATCGTTTGGGCGCCTCGTCGGTACGGCCACGCGACGACGTCGCCTTGCGGCCGCGCACGATGCCGATGAACTCGTCAGCGAGGTCGGTGGTCGGTTGCGGCCACAGGAGCCCCACGGTGGAGGTCGGGGCGTCGATCACCGGACGGTGCACCAGATCCTTGCGGTGGTGCAGACGCGCCAACGATTGCGGGACCAGCAGCACACCCATCCCGGCGGCGACGAGTTCGATGGCGTCGCCAGTGGTCTCGGGTCGATGCGACACCGCCGAACCCGGGCGCTGAGTCACCGTCAACGGCTCGTCCAGCGGCCACAGCAGCTGTTCGTCGGCGAGGTCGGCCAGCGTCATCTCGTCGCCTGCGGTCAACACGTGGTCTTTCGGCACCACCACGACGGTGGTCTCCTCGTACAGCTCGATGCTGTGATGCGCACCCGCGTCACCGTGACGCAGCGCATCGGGCAGGCGGGTGATCGCCATCTGCACGCGCCCCTGCCCGATGGCCTCGGCACAGTCCGCGACGTCGAGGGCGACGAGGTCCAGCGGCACATCGGGACGTCGTTGCTCCCAGATCCGCACCCACTTGCCCGGCGTGACCCCCGGGACAAACGCCAGCCGGAACGCCGGGGCATCGTCGCTGGTGGTCGCGTCGGGTGTGGTCACGACCAGAGGCTACCGCGCGATATCCTCGGCCGATGAGCTCGCAATCGATGAAGCCGGCCACCGCCGCCAAGAAGCTGGACGTGTACCTGCCGGCGACCCCGGCCGAGTTCCGCGAGCGCCCCATCACCCGAGCCGAACTCGCGGACCTGCAGGCCGACCCGCCGGAATGGCTCCGCACGCTGCGCACCGACGGCCCGCATCCGAAGAACCTGGTCGCCGCCAAACTCGGCATCTCCAACTCCGGCCTGGTCCGCGGCGGGATCACCGAAGCGCTCACCACGGCGCAAATCGATGAGCTCCTCGCCGAGATGCCGGACTGGTTGGCGGCCGAGCGCGCCACCCAGCTCGAGGTGCGGCGCGAAGATCGCCGCATCAAATCTCTGCACGCCGACAAGCGTCGGTCGCGGGAGGAGGGCGACGCCGAGCCCGACGCCTGACACGTCGGCAGCCCCAATCCGCGGATAGCTAATCGTCGATCAAGTATCGTTGAGGTGCGCCCCGTCAGACCACCCCCCGACTGGTCTGGCGGGGCGCTTCAGGTGTCACGTTCTTCAGCTCGAATCGGCGTGCCGCTAGGGCGGGACGGGTCGGCCAACTCCATCCAGGGCGGCGCGCTGGTCGCGGGAGATCGGTGGTTCGACTATTCCGGGCAACTAAAGCGTCTACTGGTACATGGCGGCGCCAGCGATCGGGTACTCGCTGAGCACCGCGTCTCCAGGACGATGGTCACGTCGGCCGGCTCGAACACCTCGATCTCAAGCGAAGGGTATCGGTCGCGGCGCGGCCGCTCGCATCCCGGCGGGCGGCAATCGTCGATGGGCTCAATCTCATAGGACGCCGCTGTCCGTGAGTGCGGCGAAGTCGTCGTCGGTGAGTGCGGCACAGATGTCCTGGCCGGGAAGCGTTGTCGTACTGTCCCCTGCGTTTCGACCGGCACAGACCATGCCGTCGGCGTGCCGTTCGACTAGGACGCGTCGTCGATGGAGTTGTCCTTAAGCGCATCGACGGTCAGCGCGATCAGCGCCGCCACAGCTGCCACCGGCCCTGAGTCACGGCCGACACCACGAGGCGCACTCCCACAGCACTTCGCCCTCTGCTGGTCATAAGCTTCGGTCGCCGTCTCGACGACTCGCTTCACCCTCGAATGCGGTGTCGACGTGAACGGCCAATCGACGGATTAACCCCGCTTTGTGAAGGAAGCCCGAGCACGTCTTCAGGCTCGGTCGGGCAATAGCGTCCGCCTTCTCGCGAGCGACTCCGATTTGGTCGTTACAAACTCGAGGAAGGTCTTCAGCGCGTCGATCGCCTTCTTCAGTTCGTCGATCAGATCGCGGACCTTCATCTCTGCTTACGTGCCCCTAGGGGCAACCGTGCGCACTAAAGCCTGGAGCAGACAATCCTACCTCAGCATTTTCAGCGTGATCTGCGTCTCAGGACACAGTCCTCACCGCACTCAGGTTGACAACGCGCTAGGATCAGCGAATGACGCGCCAGCAACCCGAGGGAGGTCCATTAGCCGTCCTTCTGGTGCATGGATTTAAATCTAGCCCAGCTACGTGGGACCGTACCGTCGAATTGCTGAACGATGATCCGCTAATATCGCATATCGAGCTAATACTAATTGGTTACCCGACGCGACTAGGCAGCCTGAATCCCGCCAAAGTCATTCCCAGCCTCGAATCTATCACGGACCTTTTGGATTCGTATATAAGAGATCGCGTGGGCGAATCCCGTCCCTTTATTCTGGTAACCCATAGCCACGGCGGCCTAGTTGCGCAAAACTATATCGCCGAGAAGCTAAGAAAGGGGCGAGCAGCCGAACTTAGATACCTGCTCCGTGTAGTAATGTTCGCTTGCCCCAACTCCGGCTCAGACACGCTCCTGGGGATTCGTCGAATACTCTTCCCGGGAAATGTTCAGGAAAAACGGCTTCGCCCTCTCAACGAAATGATCGAGAGGATGCGGACGGACGTGCTTGAGCGCGCCGTTTACGCAACCTCCGAAACGGACTCAAGTTGCCCAGTCCACATATCTGCATACTACGGGCTTCGCGACAAAATCGTCAAACCAGCATCAGCGCGAGGACTGTTCCCAAATGTTACCGCAATCGATGCCAACCACCGATCAATAATAAAGCCTGAGACATCAAATGATCTGCAGTATACGCATCTCACTAGAGAGATTGAGCAGGCGCTGACTCATAACAAGTCAATCGCATCAAGATCGACCAATGTCGGTACTCATGCATCTCGCAGTGCGATTAGTGAGCAGGCGATTCGATTGGCATCAACGGTTTCGCCAAGAGTAGTCGACCAAGTCCCAGGATCAATTCCAGAAATCTTCGGTCGCCAAAATGAACTCCGTAGAATCACCGCGTGCCTATCGGAAAAGTCGTTGTCTGCAAAGTCTCGCAGAGTCTTGATTTGCGGCGTTGCAGGTATTGGAAAGACCCTCCTTTCAACACACGCAGCAAAATTAACAAGAGATAGATTCGCAGGAGGTAATCTTAGAGCAGGGTTATATCGTTCGCCTGACTTCGACGGCGCCCTAGGGGCCGCCTTAGGCGGTTTTCTGGAGGCCCTCGGAGTGCCACCAGAACGTGTTCCGCTGAATCCGCGAAGCCGAGAGGAGGCATTCTACGAGATATTAAGCCATCAACCGACACTCGTCGTCCTGGATGATATCGTAGATCCTAGCCGCCTTAGCCGATTAAGAATCCCGACAGGTTCGGCTTTAATTGCAACGTCGCGATCCTCCGAGACGACTGAAGGATTCGACGAAGTCATCCATCTCGGTCCACTAGATAGTGCCGCCTCAGAGGATCTGCTGAGAAGCCGACTCTCCCCATCTGAAACAGTTAGTTCAGAGCGTGTTCGCAAAATGGTGACTGGTGCCGAAAACCACCCGCTAGCACTCACTCTCACCGCTCGAGACCTCGTACGCCCGCGCGATAGTGACCATATGAACGAGAGGATGCTCAGTACTGAGCACCACTCGATGCAGAACGGGCCGCGCGTCGAGGCTGTACTGAGTAGCGCATACGAAGCGCTTGGGCGCGATGCAAGAGAAATACTGAAACGGTTGGCCTTGGCGCCGTTCAAAGACATACGGCCCTGGATTATCGACACGTTATCGTGGGACCTGCAGGCCAGTGCTCGCGAAGTACTTGACGAGCTCTTGAAGTCTTCGTTGCTCACCGCGATTGAAGACGGACTATTCGAGATGCATTCGCTCGTAGGCGACCTGGCGCGATCAAAAGCGGTAAGTGAACACTCGCCCACCGAATTGTCCGAGACCACCAAGCGAGTATATCTCGAGTTCTCCGTACGAATTGTTGACGCTCGACGGAAAATCGAACCTGAAAGGCCACCTGTTGGCGGCGCAGCATCTGCGCACCTACCCCTCCCGATGCCAGAAGAGCAGCGAGAAGCGGAAATTTGGCTGCAGAGTGAGAAGGCGAATATCGTCCGGCTTATGACCTCTGCTGCGAGACGCGATTTCGCCCGACCCTTAATAAATCTTGCACACAGCATACCGACATGCTTCATCATTCGCGGTACGTGGAGCGATTCTCTCCCCGGAGTTCTTGCTGCTGCAGGCGCTGCCAAGGAAATCTCCGACAGCTCGGCCGAGGGGTATTGCATGCAATCGTTAGCCAATATCGTAAGGACCAACGGTTGGGACTCTGGACGAGAAGCAATTGAATCCAGTCTTCAATGTTTCCTGAAGGCCAAAGATATCGAAGGCGAGGCCTACATCAGAAACGACTTGGGTCTAGTCATGATGTACGACCGGGAGTGGCAGCCCGCTCTAGACATGCTCGTGGAGAGCGAGAACATTCTCCGAAAGATCGGCAATGTTCACCTCTCGCTCAATCCTCTTCGCAATCGAGGTATCACGTACATGGAGATGGGGAACCGATCAAAGGCTATTGAACTACTCGAAAGAGCTTGCGAGGGATTTCGAGATCGCCGTGACTATCGATGGCTCGGTTTCACTCTCTCCGATCTTGGTAGGGCTCGATATCTGGATCTAGGTCCGAAGCAAGCCGTTCATGACTTCGAAGAAGCGATCTCTAGCCTTAGAAGCGTTGGAGACGATCGTTGGGCAGCTGTTACGGCAATCCGCTATGGCCAGTGTTTGCGAGTTGCAGGCGAGCCCGACAAGGCGCGAGATATACTATTGGCCTGCACCAAAGAGCTGCAAGAGGCAATCGGTGATCCTGTTTGGGGCGCCCGGGCATTGGTGCAGCTGTCCTTGGTGAACGGTTTGGTGGATAGGAAGGACGCAGCTGTACGAGCGTTGGACGCTCCCATGCAGACGTTCCGAAGCATCGACGCGAAGTCAGACCAATGCGAAGTAGCGGTAGCTCGCTACAGGATTCAACTAGCACTAGGCGATCTGGAAGGCGCGCGACTCTCCTTCGAGGAGGCAATCGAGATAGCCGCGTCCTTTGGAAAAGACGTTGAATACGTAGTCAGCATATCGGAGGATGATCACCCTGATGTTCGTTGAATCGATGGATTCTACCGTGGCGGTAATCGTCTGCTCATTCGGAATGAAAACCCTCACAGATTCGGTAGTCAAACAGTTACATGCGGAGTCAACAGGGGTCGCAATTGTAATTGTCGACAATGGCGACGACTTTCCGGAAAACGCTTCCTATCCCTCCTCGGTTCATGTCTTGCGTCCCGGCGTCAATCTCGGCTGGGCAGCCGGTTCGAATCTTGGTATCGAGTTCTGCCTCACCCGGTTGGGCGTGGATTCAGTTGTACTTCTTAACAATGACGTTGAACTCTCCCAGCGATTCCTGACTGGACTCCAGGCAGCTGCACGATCGAGCGGCGCATGGATTGTTGCGCCATGTTATGACCACAATTGGCCGCACCAGCGCTTTGACTTCTGTGGATCGCCCAGCGATTTCAAAGCCAAAGATTTGGAGCATGAAGTACCGTTCGTCGACGGAACCTGCCTATGGGCGTCAAGCAAAGCACTCAGACTGGCTGGTCCGCTGGACACCGACCATTGGCCACAGTGGAACTGGGGGTGCGACAAGGATCTCTGTATGCGCGTTCGGAATCTCGGCGGCAAGGTGGTCGTGACCGAGCGTGCGTATCTATCGCATTATGCAAGAGCGACCGCTTCAGGAATCGCAGGTTTCAGTGAACAAGAAGCTGAGTTGGAGAATGATCTTGGAATGGCGAAGAAATGGGGGCCTGATTGGGAAGAGTCGCTCTACAGCGGGTTTCCCGAGCTATCACGGCGAGGAATTGTGCAATTGAAACTAAGGGATTCCGAATCAGTTCGCGGCGAATAGGCCAATTTCAAGAAAATTGGAAATGACTTGGGTAGAGCCGACCGTATTGGCCCCGCGTGACAATCATCGTGTCACCACGGCTACTTGACGATGAGTGCTGACTAAGCTTCTCGCGAAACTGCTGTCACAGCTTATCGCCGCCAGGTCGTAGCCGTCGGCGCCATCGTGCTCCGCGGAACGCCGAGCCATTCGTGTCAGTATCTGTAGCGACCACCGCCAGTGGTCACCGCAGCAGTGCTCCTTGCGACCACGAATGCTTCGTCCCCATCCGGCAGAAACTCGATGCGCAACACACTGCCGGGTCCGTCGACCACGACAGTCCCGCACAACGCCCGCCCCGGCGGCAAGATGCGAATCACCACGGAACCCTCGGTGGTGCTGTTCAATTCGTCGGCGATGCGCGACAGCACGGAGGTGCGCGCGTGTTCGTCGGCGTCGTCGAGGGCGTGTCCGTCGACCATGATCACCTCCACGCCACGGGCGCGGGCACGGGACGCGGCCGCCGCGACCTCCGGGGTGCCGGCGAGGATCGGCGCACGCAACGAATCCCGTATCTGCGCTTCCAGATTGCGGCACCGCTCCCGTTCGGCCGCGGTCAGCGGTTCTTCCTCGGCGATCCGCTGCAGCAGCGGGGTGACTTCTGCGTTCAGTTCGCGCAGCCGCTGGTCGCGTTCGGCCACCGCCCCGACCGCTGCGGCGCGGGCGGCGTTCTGCTCGACGGCACGTCGTCGCAGCTCGTAGATGTTGCGGGCCGCCGGCCGGATGGTCGCGGCGAACAGAGTCGCCATGAGCAGCGGCCCCAGGTTCACCACACCGGACGCGAAACCTTCTAGCGGCCCGCGATCGGCCGAGATGGTCCACAGGATCGACGCGGCAATCAGGCCGGCCATCGTCAGCCACGCCGCGCCGACCCGCCCACGCACACACAGCCAGGTGCAGAGCATGGTGACCCCGCCGAACATCCACAGCTGATCCGGCGAACTGTTCGGCACCGGAAGCGCGTGGAAGCAGGCGTACGCCGCGGGCGTCGTCGTGACGACCACGGCGACCGCGAACGGCGCGGGCAGCGGGTCCTGCCGGACCGCGAGGATGGCCACCGCCCCCAACGCGAGCAGCACCAGGAGCACGGCGCCCGGCCACAGCGCGGACAAGTCGCCCGCCGACGTCGCGAACATCGTTGCCTCCGCGGCGATGAACAGCGCCGCGATACCCCAGGCCGCGCGGGTGTTCATCCCCAGCAGTGAGCGGATGTCGCCGGTCTCCTGGTTCAGCCGGAAGTCGAGCACACTCACCGGATGTTCTCCCATCGCAGGTCCACGCGGGTCCCGGCGTCCGGGGCCGACACCACCTCGGCCGACCCGCCGGGCAGCGAGCGGACCCGCGCCAGGATGCTCACCGCCAGCCCGAGACGGTGCGGCGGGATGCCGGTGGGGTCGAAACCGACACCGTCGTCGACCACGGTGACACCGATGGCGTCAGCGGTGATGTGCAGTGCCACCGCACGGTCGGCGTCGTCGCCGGCGTGGATGATGCTGTTGCGCAGTGCCTCCGCGGCTGCGGATTCGAGAACGTCGACGACGTCGACGGGAGCTCGCAGCGAGTCCGCGTCGTCGTCGATGCGGGTGTTGATCTGCTGGCTGACATCGACGGCCAGGACGGCCGCGCGCAACCGGGTGCGGATGGCGCCGGCGGCCAGGGTGGTGACTTCCTCGGGCGGCGAGTTCAGCTTGTCCATGGTGATGGTCGCCTGCCGCCGAACCGAATCCGTGTTGCCCTGTTTCGCGGCGGCGAGCAGTGTCGAGATGACCCAGTCGTGCATCAGGCCGTCGACGTGACTGCGCTGGCTGCGTCGGGCATCGGCCTCGGCGGCAGCAGCGGCGCCCGCGTAGGCTTCGGCACGGGTTTCGTCGAGCACCCGCCCTGTCCGCAGCGCCATCAACGCCGCGCAGGTGTACGGCAGGATGAACGCAAACGCGAACAGGACGTTGGCCGTGAGGTTCGCGGGGTAGTCGTCGGGACGGCCGAGTGCGTTGGCCAGCTGTGCCGGAATGATCGCCGCGGTCATCAGGGTCAGCGTCCACCGGGGTGGCAGGGTGATTGCTGCGGCGAGTCCCGCGAGTCCGGGGATGACGGAGAACCACAGTTGGTCGTCGACGGTTCCGCCGTTCCATGCCGGGAACCAGCTGATGCCGACGATGATGAAGACGACTGCACATGTGCGCGAGGCGGTTTGCGCGAGGCTGCGTCTGCGGGTGATGGCGGCGATCAGCAGCACCGCCGGGGGCGCGAAGATGGCAAGCGGCGCCAGTAGATTCCACCACGCCGCCGTGATCGAGAATTGTGCTGCGATCTGTGGGCCCAGGATCGCCAGGTAGGCGAAGTAGCCGGCGCCGACGAAGATCGAGAACAGCCGCTCGATTCGTATTGCCGCGCTTTGCTCTTCGATGCGGGTCAGCGGTTTCGTCGTCGGCGGGGAAAGGGCAACCATCCGTCCTCCAATGCGCGCTGATACAGGTCGGTCTTGGTGGGGGCGGGACGTCCCGACGCGGCGTACTTCTGCCGGATGCGGGTCAGGTAGTCGTTGACCGTGTCCGGCGAGAGGCCCGACAGCGTCGCCACCCGCTGCGCCGACTCCCCGGACGCGTACAGGCTGAGGATCTCGCGTTGCCGGGGGCTCAGTGCGACGTCGGCGAAGTCGGCGTCGCCGTCGATGGCCATCGCCCAATCCATGGTGCCGACCACCCCGCCGGCAGCTGCGCGGCGGATGGCGGCCACCACTACCGAGTCGTGCTCCGACTTGCGCACGACGCCCAGGACACCGGCTTTGGCGGCCGTCCTGACGAGATACGGTTCCTCACCCGAGGTGAACACCAGAACGTTGTCGATGCCGGCCGCGCCGAGGTCGGCGACATTGGCGGCGGGCGACGACCCGTCGGGTAGTCGCAGATCCAGAATCGCCAGATCAAGGTCGGTGGCCTTGGCCAGCAACTCGGCCACGCTCGGTGCCGCGGCGATGATGGCCAGCTCGGGATACGGATCGAGCAACGCCCGGATACCGGCGACCGTGACCGCGTGATCTTCGACGACACCGATCCGACGTGAGTTGTCCACAGATCTCCTTGACCCGGCCGAGGCAAAATGCGATCTCAGAGTATGCGACGAATCGGACTTTCACCGGATAGTCAGAATCCGGCACGCGATTCTTCGAATGACCGGTGCGGAATCATTCTCCGCTGATTCGGCGTAAGGGATGAATTGCTACTCGACGTCGTGGGCTCTGATTGGCGGGCGCGGATCGTCGCGGTGGAGAGATCGTCCATCGCGCCCTGCAGCTTGTTCAGCGTCTCATCGAAACCGGCCGGATTGGTCGTGCGATAGTTACCACCCCAAAGCCTGGAGGACCTTCTCGGTCTGCGGGATCGCGCTGCGACAGACGCTTCCGTCGTCGGCGTCGCCATCAACCAGCACCCGCAGTAGGAAGCCGTCCGGGGTGCCGGCAGTCTTCACCAGAGCACGGCAGGACGACTGCCCGTCCTCCGTCTGCTGGTACATGGTGCCCGCCGCGATCGGATACTCACTGACCACCGCGTTCTCCAGAATTATGTCCACGTCCACCGGCTGAAACACCTCGATCTTCAGCGAACCGTAGCCGTCGCTGAGCGGCCAGTCGCACCCAGGAAGGCCGCGATCGTCGGTCGGTTCCGGTTCCATGGCGACTTCGCCGACCGTGAGTGGGGCAAGGTCATCGTTGGTCAGGACAGCGCAGATCTCCTGGCCGGTCAGGGTGGTCGGACTCTCCCGCTGCGTTTCGGCCGGCGCTGACAACGGCGCCGGCATTCCGGACGACGCGGAATCGTCGCCGGTGGAACTGTCCCCACATGCACCGACGGTCAGTGCGATCAACGTCGCCGCGGCTGCCAACGACGCTTTAGTCACATTCCTCACGCCGCGTCCTCCCTGTTCGGTTCCGCCAGAAATCCAGCAGGTTTGGGTAATGACGAACTCACCACCCCAAAGCCTGGAGGACCTTTTCGGTCTGTGGGATGGCGGCTTCGCAGGCATTCGTCGTGTCAGACGGCGATCCGGCGACCGCGACTTTCAGCAGGTACCCATCTGGGGTCTCGGGAGTCTGGACCGACGAACGGCACAGCGAAATATCCTCCTGCGTATGGCGATACATGGTCCCGTCTCCGATCGGGTATTCCCCGGAGACCGTGGTGTCGAGGAGGATGTCGACGTCGAACGGTTTACTCACCGAGATCTCAAGCCATCCGTACCCTTCGCGGACCGGCCATTTGCACCCTGGGAGGCCCCGTTCGATCGTCGGAGTCGGTGGTTCGGTGATCTCTCCTTCTGCGAGCGGCGCCACGTCTTCGGGAGCCAACACCTCGCAGATCTGTTCGGAGGTCAGGTCGGTGGGACTCTCGACGGGCGCATCCGCCCAGTTCGACGTCTCCCCAGAGACGGCAGTCGTGGTGGATTCCGCGGCGTCGTTCGATGAGTCATCGCCACAGGCGCTCAGAAGCAGCGTCATCAATGTTGCAAGGATCGCCGTCGGTAGCAGCTTCACACGAGATCTCACGGTTGACCGCCGTGACGATGTTGCGTTGCAGCGCCAGAACATGATTCCCCAAACCCACCGATCCACTCCGGATCAGCCTTGAGTACTTCCCCCAACCGTTCCGCCCCCGATCATCGTCCCTGCACGGTCCTGCAAGACGGATTCGACCGTATCAAGTGGGTCGATTGACTCGCTTGGGTGGCAAAGCGTTCCGCGGAACGCTTTGAATGGGGATCGAGCAACATCCGGACACCGACGACGGTGACCATGGGTTCACCGAATCGCTGTCCGAGCGGGGCCAAGCATCGATGGCCGGCACCCGCGGCTATCAGATGTCGTAGCGCTGGCGGACTCGCTCACCGAGTTCCGCCGCAGTGATCGCTCCGCGAGCGTAGGCACGCTGATCAGCCCGTGTGGCGTCTGTGCTGCGGTAGCCTTCCAGCTCGGAGCCACTACGGATCTTGCGGATCGTACGCACTCGCCGTTGCACCTTCTCCAGCTCGGTCAACGCAGCTCCTTTACCGGGTGATAATCCCAGCGTAGTCAGGATGAACGACGACTGGGCGAACCGCGACCGCGATCCGATGGTGGCCGGGATCGGCATCGTCATCGGCCTGACTTGTATCCCGAACTCAGCTACGCCACCACGAGTCATACGGGTCCACCGGCAGCGACCGCTTGTGCCGGGTGCGCAGGTAGGTGGACTCGATGACCTCGGCCGCGGCAGGGTCGACGGCCTCGCCCTGCAGGTAACGGTCGATGTCGGCGTAGCTGACGCCGAGCGCCTCCTCGTCGGGCAGGGCCGGGCGGTCGTCCTCGAGGTCGGCCGTGGGCACCTTCGTCCACGTGCTCTCCGGTGCGCCGAGGTGCCGAAGTAGCTGTGCGCCCTGACTTTTCGTCAACCCGGCCAGTGGATTGACGTCACTGCCACCGTCGCCGTACTTGGTGAAGAACCCGGTGACCGCTTCGGCCGCGTGGTCGGTGCCCACCACGAGTAAGTTGCGCTCGCCGGCGATCGTGTACTGCGCGATCATCCGTTGGCGCGCTTTGACATTGCCGCGGGTGAAGTCGCTGATCTGCTCCACCCCGAGAGCCTGGGCGGCTGACGTCACGGACGCGTCAACCGCCGGTTTGATGTCGATGGCGATCGTGTGGGTGGGGTCGATGAACTTCAACGCGACGTCGACGTCGTCCTGATCGGACTGCTGCCCGTACGGCAGTTGCACCGCGACGAACTCGGCATCGGCAATGCGGTCGACGGCGAGCTGAGCGATCTTCCCGGCGAGGGTACTGTCCTGTCCGCCGCTGATCCCGAGCACGAATCCGCGTGCCGGCGTCGTGTTCAGGTAGTCGACGAGGAAGGTGACGCGTCGCTCGATCTCTTGTTCGGGGTCGATCGTCGCCGCGGGGTGCAGCTCTTGTCTGATCTCGTCCTGGAGCTCACTCATGTCAGTGCGCTCCCTCTCGCGGGTCGGCGTTCTCGGCCACAGTGAGTAGCAGATTCAGGCTGGTCGCGATGGTGCGCGCCAGGACCGTCGGCGGATCGCCGTCGAAGACGTGGTGTTCGGTCCGGACGTCGCCGCGGTCGTACATGCCGAACCACACCGTGCCCGGCGGCACGTCCTCCTGGCATTCCGGACCGGCTTCCCCGGTCACCGCCAACGCGATATGTGCGCCCATGAATTCGGCGACGCTGGTCGCCATCGCCTCTGCAGCGGCTTCGCACACCACGGGTCCGTCCGGCACGTGCAGCACCGAGTGCTTGACCTCTTTGCGGTAGGCGACGACCCCGCCGCAGTACCAGTCGCCGGATGCGGTGGCCCGACCCAGATGGGAGGCGAGGTTGCCCGCGGTGAGCGATTCGGCGGTGGCCACGGTGAGCTCGCGTTGGCCGACGAGCTCAGCGAGCTTCTCGCACCGCTCGTGCACTTCCTCGTCGGTGGGTACACGATCTTCGGGTTCGCTGACCACGCCCGCTCGCCTCCTCGTCGATGACGGCATCCGGTTCGTGCGGATACCCCGGCATCGACGGGCGCAAACCGAGGGAACTACGCGAGGAGCATGCCGAAGGTCAGCAATCCACTCGCGGCGAAGGAGGCGGCGATGACCACGGCGGCGCGGGCGTGGTCGACCACCGAATCGATCGGCTGTGCCAGATCGGTGGCGACGGCAGATTCGTGTGCGGCTGGCATCGTGACTCCCCCTCGTAGCGCTCTATCGGTCTCGCTGACGACGCTAAGGGCGTGGGCTGGTGCGTTCGACTGCGTGAAGCACATCGTGGCGGATTCGCGATCGAGGTAACGGGTTGATAACGGCGAACCTCCTTCGAGGGGTCGTTCGGAGGCTGGCCTATCCTCGGTCGGACGGATTGGACAGCGAGGTACCACCCGGATGAACTACGAAATGGCCATCGCCGCTCTCGGGATCGGCATCGTCATCGGCCTGACCGGTATGGGCGGCGGCGCACTCATGACGCCGACGCTGGTGCTGTTCTTCAACGTTCCTCCGCTCACCGCCGTGTCGAGCGACCTCGTGGTCAGCGCGGCCACCAAACCCGTCGGGACCGTGGTGCACACCCGCAACGGGACCGTGCACTGGAAAATCGTGCTCTGGCTGGTCATCGGGTCGGTGCCGGCAGCATTCTCCGGGGCGCTCGTCATCTCCTGGCTGGGTCCCCTGGCGGGGGTCAGCGAATTCGTGAAGACGGCGCTCGGCATCGTGCTGCTCATCGCGGCTGCCGGCCTGGTCGGACGCGCCTACCTCACCTTGCGTCAGAACATGCGGCCCGACCCGTCCGCTGTTGCCGGCCCACCCCCGGCCACCGGCAACGACATCGCCGTGCGCATGCTCCCAACCCTGGCGGTCGGGGTGATCGGCGGGCTGGTCGTCGGACTCACCTCGGTCGGCTCGGGGTCGCTGGTGATCATCGCGCTGATGGCGCTGTACCCGTTCCTGTCCGCCAACTGGCTGGTCGGCACCGACCTCGCCCAAGCAGTCCCCCTCGTCATCGCCGCCGCAGCCGGGCACCTGCTGTTCGGTGACGTCGACTGGAGCGTCGTGGCGCCGCTGCTGGTCGGCAGCATCCCGGGCGCCTACATCGGCGCGCGCCTGTCGTCGCGGGCGTCGGCCGGACTCGTGCGTCGCGCACTCGCCCTCGTCCTGGTCACCGCAGGACTGAAGATGCTCGGCGTCAGCAACCTGTGGACGCTGATCGGGTTGGGTATTGCGCTCGTCGTTGGGACTGTCGGGTGGATGGTCATCCGGATGCGGTATGGGCTGAAGGCGACGAATTGGCAGGATCGGCGGGCGGCTGTTTGAGGCGTCGGTAGGCGTTCCGCGGAACGCTCATCGCTCCTAGGCTCGCTCCCGCCCGATCCGGCTGTACCGATACGCCTCCTTACGCAACGTCGCGAGCCACGACGGCGCGAGTTCCACCGATGCCGGGGTGCGGATCACCGGGTCGAAGTCGAAGTCCGGGTCGGCCAGGACGTCGAGGTCGAGTCGTAGCACTGCGACGAACTCTGCGCCGCCGCGCGCGACCTCCACGACCGCGACGATCGGCCGGCCGGCGTAGACCGCTTTGCGCAACTCGTCGAGCGACAGGCCGGACAGGTCGTCGGGTTCGATGAAGCGCGCCCGAATCCAGTACAGGGTGTCGTCGTGGCGGAACGGGGTCAGGCTCGACACCGTCGCGCCCGGCCAGCGGAATGTCGGTAGCGGAAGCGGCAGCCGGCCACCGAGGGGCGCGGGACCCGCCAGCAGCAGATCCCAGACGGCGTGCGAGTTTCCGTCGTCATCGACCGACGGCTCGACGGGCAGTCGCACGGCGAGACCCACGATGTCGGGAAGCCCACCGGGTGTGCCGACCCCCTTCGACACCCGCGCGGTGACCGGCCCCGAGCGCACCGGCAGTGGGGTGTCGCCCGAAAGGGCCGCGTACCCGCTGCACACCAGGCCGTCGGGGTGGAAGACGCGCGCCGACCGGGCATGCGACAGCCACTCGAAGGGTTTGCTCACGAGGCTGGTGACAGGCACACCACCGGTATGACCAGCACGGGCGGCGACCAAACCTGACCTATGTGCCGAGAACAGAAGGAACTGGAAGGTCTGGCGACGCGCCCGATCAGTTCTTCACCAGCCCACCGTCGACGACGAGGTTCTGACCGGTCACCGCCCGCGACCACGGGGACAGGAAGAACAGCACGGCGTCGGCGAACTCTTCGGGCGTGGTCACCGACCGGAGCGGCGTGGAGTCGGCAATGGCGTCGAACACCCCACTCGGAGTTGCAGCGCTGGCGTCAGTGGTGCGCAACAGCCCTCCGGAAACCATGTTGACCGTGATGCCGTCGGGGCCAAGATCGTGCGACATCGTGCGGGTCAACGCGAGCAGCGCCGCCTTCGCCGCCGTGTAATCGTGATACGGCACAACCGGATTCTGCACCAGGTTGGTGCCGATGTTGACGATTCGACCACCGCCGGCCGACCGCATTCCCGGTAGTGCCGCCTGGATGACGTTGAGTGCGCCCCCGACGACGCCGCTGAACTGCGCGTCCAGCTCACCCCAAGAGAGATCGTCGGCGTGTGACCGATGCTCACCGTTGAAGGAGTAGTCCGGCAGCGCATTGTTCACCACTGCGGTAACCGGGGTGCCGAAATGCTCGCCCGCGGCGGCGACCATGTCACGCACCGCATCTCGATCAGTGACGTCGGCGCCGACGACGAATGCCTTGTCACCGATCTTGTCGGCCAAAGCCCGTGCCGCATCACCACTCCGGCGATAGTTGATGACAACGCGGGCCCCCTGGGCGGCGGCCGCCAGGACGATGTGCGCGCCGAGGCCGCGGCCACCGCCGGTGACCAGAACGACATGCTCAGAGGTGGGCACAGCAGACATTCGGACCATCCCTTCGCCGGTGCTAACCGGAGCAGGTTCGACGGGTGTGATCTCAGCCGACCCATGCCGGCACCCCGTGTCGCACCCCATCCGACAGCATCGGGTGGTCGAATGCAAGTTGCGATGGTGCACCGAGAACTACTGGCCGAACCCTTCCAGCAGCTCATCGACACGTTCGGCAACGGGCTCGCGACCGGTGAACAAGCCACCTCTAGGACGAACAGGGCCGTCGCTCAATGCTTCACGAAGCGCCTGCCGCACGACCTCGGCCTCGGAGACGGACCGCCGACGCGCTTCGACCTCGATGGCTCGCTTCAGGTCGTCCGGGACGGACAAGGTCATCGTGAACACAAAACGTATGGTAGTTCCGCTACCGCTCGATCGGCGCCTTGATAACGCCCACTGAACCGAGAACGGCGCCCGGTGGACCGGAAACGGCACCCACTCGACGGAAAGTGGCACCCAGTCGACCGAAAGTGGCACCCAGTCGACGGAAAACGGCGCCCAGTCGACGGAAAACGGCGCCCAGTCGACGGAAAGTGGCACCCAGTCGACAAGATGGACGCATGAGCTCTGCGCAGACCGGCCTGGCGTCGCCACGAGGGTGGACGCGTCGGCAGGCACTGCGCACGATGCTGCTCGCCGGCGCGGCCCTTCCGCTGGCGGCCTGCGGGTCGTCGACCAGCGAGGACGCTGGGCCGCGGCGCGCGTGGGGGGCGTACATCCCCAGCGTCATCCCTGCCTCCGACACATCCCCCTCCCCGATCGACCAGCTGGCCGCGCTCGCCGGCGCAGCGCCCGCGTACCTGCACCGCTTCGCCGCGATCGGCGACTCCGCCCCGACCACCGATCTCGACGCCATCGTCGATGCCGGGGCCACTCCATTGCTGACCCTCGAACCGTGGCGGCCAGACGGCGGGATCGTGCAGCCGCGATATACGTTGTCGCGCATCGCTGCCGGCGATTTCGACGCCGATTTCCGACGCTGGGCCGCCCAACTCGCCGAGTGGGGCCGACCCGTCCTGTTGCGTTTCGCGCAGGAGATGAACGGCACCTGGTATCCGTGGTCGATCGGGGTCAGCGGCAACACGGCGGCCGACTATCGCAATGCGTGGTCGCGGATGCGGTCCGTCTTCGGCGACGAGGGCGTCGAGAACGTGTCGTTCGTCTGGGCGCCCAACGCGCTGACCGTTGCCACCACCGACTTCGGCGACGCCTACCCGGGCGCAGACCACGTCGACTATCTCGCCCTCGACGGCTACAACTGGGGCGACACCCCCGGCCACCACTGGCAGCCGGCGGCAGACCTGTTCTCCCCCAGCCTCGCTCGACTCCGGGAACTCGACGCCGACCTGCCGCTGCTGATCACCGAGGTCGGGTGCGCCGAGGGTCCCGCACCGGAGATGAAGGCGGACTGGATTCGCGACTTCTTCGCCGTCGTCGACGCCGAGCCGCGGCTGAAGGCGTTCCTGTGGTTCCAGACCGACAAGGAACGAGACTGGCGATTCAACACCACGCCGGCCAGCACGCAGGCGTTCCGGCGTGGTGTGAGCTCCCTCGTAACCGGCTGACCGCGCCCTACTGGGTGTGTACCACCATCACCGGGCACTTCGTCACATGCAGCACCGACTGCGTGGTCGAACCGAGCAGCAGGCCACGGAATCCGCCGCGACCTCGGTTACCAAGGACCACGAGCTGCGCGTCGTCGGCCGACTTCACGATGCTCTGCGCCGAATTCTCGGCTTCCACAACGGTTGTCACGTCGACATCGGGATAGTCCGCGCGGAACTCGTCGACCAGGCCGGTCACCAACGCCTCCGCGTCGTCGTGCATCTGCTGCTGCGGCGGCAGATGCCGTCCGCCGATGACCTCACCCGACATGGCGCCGAAACCGTTGACTGCGACCAGCGACGTCGTCAACAGTTGTGCCTGCTGGAACGCTGCGGCGGTGGCGACGCGCGAGACCTGCGAACCGTCGACGCCCACCACCACAGGGCCGGCGGCATCGGCACGTGCCGTGGAGGGAACCACGACGACCGGGCAGTCGGCATGCGCGGAGATGTAGGTGCTCACCGACCCGAGCAGCAGGCCGGCGACCCCACCACGGCCGCGGCTGCCGACGACCAGCATCTTCGCCCGCGAGGACAGCTCCTGCAGCAGCAGCGACGGCCGGGACTCGATGACCTGGGCGGTGACCTCGACGCCGGGAGCGATTTCGGCCGCGACCTGCGCAGCCTTGTCCACCGCCTGCTGACTCTCGGAGCGCCAATTGTCGAGGAAACCCTGCGTGGGCACGATGGGCGGGTTCTCGAATGCGCACACCACCGTGAGCGGCAGCTTCTCTCGTCCCGCGGCACCGGCGGCCCATCGCGTGGCGATCAGTGCGTTCTCCGAACCGTCGACCGCGACCACGACCGCGTCGTCACCCAAAGCCATCAACCGTCTCCTTCTCGCATGGTGTCCGTTACGTCCGACCCCACCATCATCCCACCGACCACGGACCGGGCGGCTCGGCACTGCCATACCCTGGAACCCGTGGCAGCCGATCCCCGATCACATGAGCGCCGCGCCCTCCTGCTGAGCCTTGCCGTCACCGGCGCACTCGGCTCGGCCGCGCTGGTGTGGGGCATCATCAGCGGCTCGAGCGTCATCCTGTTCGACGGGCTGTACATGCTCGCCGGGATCGTGCTGGTGGCGGTGTCCCTCGTGGCCGCCCGCACCGCCGAGACGCGCCCGACCCCCGACTACCCGTTCGGCCGCCACGGCGCCACCCCGCTCGCGGTCTGTCTGCAAGGCGCTGCCTTGCTGGCGACGCTCGTATACGGCGCATCCGACGCCGTCGCCGTGATCGTCAACGGAGGGTCCGACGCATCCGCCGGCAGTGTGGTCGCCTACGGGATCGTGTCGGCGGCGTTGTCGTTGGTGGTGATGATCTTCCTGCGCGGTCCAGCCCGGCTGTCTCAGCTGGCGCAAGCCGAACTGGTGAGCTGGCGGGCCGGCGCGCTGCTGAGTCTCATGGTGGCTGTCGGCGGTGTCGTCGCCGTCATCATGCGACGGTCCGAGGCCGAATCGGCAGCTGCCTACGTCGATCCCGTCCTCGTCCTGATCGCATCGGCAGCGATCGCGCCGATGGCGACCTCCCTGCTGCGACAGGGTCTGCGCGAGCTGATGGAGGCGGCGCCACCCGCCGAACTCCGCGCGAACATCGAAGCGGCAGCCGCCGCGGCAGCCGCCGAATACGAGCTGCCGGACCCGATCGTGCGCGCCACTCGCCTCGGCCGGCGGCTGTACGTGGAAGTCGACTTCCTTGTGCAACCGGGTGATTGGCGGGTGGAGGACGAGGACCGGGTCCGGCGCTTCGTCGTCGACCGACTGGAATCGTCCGACTACCAGCTGTGGGCGACCGTGGAACTCAGTACTGATCCGACGTTGATCGAGGATTGAGCAGCGTCGGCGTCACATCTTGCGCGGATGCGACCGGTTGATCGACTTACGCAGGCGCCCCATCTCCTTCGCCGACCGCTTCGCCTCGGCACGTAGTCGGGCGTCGGTGCGGGCCGCAGCATGGGCATTCTCGCGCTGCAGCCGGTGATAGCTGTCGAGCCGACGACGAGGCAGGTCGCCGCCCTCGATCGCGGCCAGCACGGCACAGCCCGGTTCGGTCTGGTGCGCGCAGTCGGTGAAGCGGCAGCGCTCTGCCAGATCGGTGATCTCGGCGAAGGTCTGATCGAGGCCGTCGTCGACATCGTGCAGTCCCACGCCACGCAACCCGGGAGTATCGAGAAGGACGCCACCACCCGGTAGCGGCAGCAGCTCTCGCCACGCGGTGGTGTGGCGCCCTTTGCCGTCCGTGTCGCGAACAGTGTTGATCGCCAACAGATCCGCGCCCATCAGGCGGTTGCCGAGACTGGACTTCCCGGCGCCCGACCGGCCGAGAAGAACGACGGTGCCCGTGATCGCGCTTCGGACGTCGTCGATGCCCTCGCCCGTCGTGGCGCTGGTGACCAGCACGTTGACGCCGGGCGCGATGTCGGCGACCTCGGCCGCCTTCTGATGGGCATCGGGACACTGGTCTGACTTGGTCAGGATCACCAGCGGCATGCCGCCGCTCTCCCACGCGAGGGCGAGAAGCCGTTCGATGCGGGATTGTTTGAGCGGGTCGGCAAGGGAGACGACGATCGCCACGATGTCGACGTTAGCGGCCAGCACCTGCCCATCGGAGGTGCCCGACGCCCGGGCGCGGGTGACGGCGCTTCGTCGATCGAGGATTGCCGTGACGGTCGCCGCGGACTGCGCGGTGGCCGGATGCAGGGCCACCCAGTCGCCCGTGCACGGCGCGTGCTGATCTCCGGTCGAATCGGGCGGCACGGTGACCCGGATGAGACCGGCTGCGGTGACGACGTCGCACTGGCCCCGTTCGGCTCGCACAACCCGCCCGGGTACGCGGCCCTGCGCGGCGTGTTCCGCGAAGTCGTTGTCGCGCTGCTCGTCCCAGCCGTAGTCGGCGAGCGTCACAGAGTGTTCAGAAGATGAAGAAGACAATGTTGAGACCCTTGTCGAGATGGGCCTCGGATCCGTGAACGGATCAGATCGAGGCCCGATGAATGAGGATGGACCGTGCACCGCGCACAGCGGTGCTCGTCGGCGCGGTCATCGGCTCATCACTCCAAGGGTCGTCTGCTGACCAGTTGTCAGCGCGTGAGCGACGCTAGTACCTCCACTTTCGTCGACGCAAGGGGTTTTCCAGGGGACATCTTCCGATTCTGAAAATTGCCCCTTGCGGACATTTCGGACATAGGTTACTCTCGAACATACGTTCGGACTGCAATCGGGGGGTGCAGCAGGATGTCGGACATTGATTCGGTCACCGAGGTGGAAGCGCTGTATCAGCAGCTGCATGCCGTCCTCGATCAGATCCGCGCAGTCGACACCACACCGACGTCCGCCGACGCCATCATGAAGGTCGCCGAAGAACACGAGCGTGCCTACCGGAGGATGAGCGGCATCGGTCATCGCCGCGTTCTGGACGTGTCGGATCGTGGCCTGGTCGGCGAGCTCGGGTATCGCGGACTGCTCGACCTGATGTTGCATCGGCTGCGGATACCCGATGCGCGTCGCCGCATGAATCACATGCGCTTCGTGGCCGAGATGTATTCGCTGCAGGGCGAACTCATGGAACCGCGTTATGCGCATCTCGCCGATGCGATCGCCGATGGTGATGCCGCCCCGGCGCATGTCGACGTCGTCATCGAGACGATCCGCAAGATCCCGTCGTCCGTCCCCGCCGACGTCCAGAATGCGGCCGAGGCGTTGATGTCCGACTTCGCGCGCACGCTCACCCCGAAACAACTCACTGCCGCGGGAGTCCACCTCCTCGAGCGCATCGATCCCGACGGCTCACTCGTCGACGACGCCGACCGCAAGAAGCGTCGACAGATGAGCCTCGGCAACCAGGACTCGCAGTCGATGAGTGAACTCGATGCTGTCCTCAGCCCCAAGGCCCGAGCGATGCTCGAAGTTCTCTTCGCCGCGTGGGCCGCACCGGGCATGAACAACCCCGACGACGAGAACTCACCCAGCGGAGTCGAATCCGACGCCGACATCGAGAAACTGAAGGAAGCTGCGAAGCGCGACAGGAGAACGCCCGCGCAATGCCGCCACGATGCGTTCGAGGCGATGTTGAAGGCGGTCCTCGACGGCGGTGTCCTCGGCAAGAGTCACCGCGGTCTGCCGCCGCACCTGGTGGTGAAGATCGACGAGTCCGAGCTCCGCGAGCGCGCCGGCGTGGGCACCACCGCGACGGGTTCGCACCTGCCGATCAAGGATGTTCTCGAGATCGCCGCCGAGGCGCAGTGGCATCTGGCAGTCTTCAAAGACCATACGGCACAACCGCTTTACCTCGGCACGTCCAAGCGACTCGCCAGTCGTGCGCAGCGGCTGGCGCTCTTCGCGCAGCCCGGCGGCGGTGGGTGTTCCACGCCCGGTTGTTCGCAACCGATCGCGCATGCGGAGATCCACCATGCGGAGAAGGACTGGGCACAGGGCGGTCGCACCAACATCGACGAGACCGCACCGGCGTGCCCTCGCCACAACCGGATGGTCGGCCCCAATCCGGGCCAATGGACGACGCGCATCATCCGCGAAGGTCCGGATGCGGGTCGGGCGGGCTGGTCGCTGAATCCGGTGAGTGGTCCACCACCACCGCCGCGGGTGAACCGCATCCACGAGGTCGGCGAACTGTTCGAGCAGTACCTGCGCGGAGGGTCGATCAGTGATGCGCCGCGCCCACCGGAGGCGCCGTCACCGGCTCGACCGATCACGCCACCTCGAGGCGGGGTTCGGCCACGCCGTCGGCGGCGAAGAAAGCGCACGCTGGTTCGCCACGTCGGGCGGAACCCGCTTGATCGGCTGGGTCTGGGACTGGACTTCGGCCGATGACCGTCGATGCGAGCATGGTCAGATGACCATGCTTGCATCGAACGACCTACCGACCTGGCTGGCGGCGGCGAGCTGGGCGAGCGTCTCGGCTGGACTGATCTGTGCTGCGGCGCTCGCGATCGACGCATACCGCCGACCGCAGCCGATGGCAGTGATGAACCTGGTCTGGCCGATCTGCGCGCTGTTCGGGTCGGTGCTGTGGGTGATGGCCTACATCGCGTGGGGCCGGGCGCCGCGCCCGTCGGCTGAGTCGGACGGCCATACCGACTCCGACATGGACATGCCGCCGTTGGGGAGAGCGTCATCGCCAAGGTCGATGGGCAGCTCGGTGTTCGTCGGGACGAGCCATTGCGGCGCAGGGTGTACCGTCGCCGACCTCGTCGTCGAATGGCTGATCTTCACCGTGCCACCGGTGGCGATCATCGGTGGGATGGACTGGTTGTTCGACGACGAGATCTACGCGGGCTGGGTGCTGGCCTATGTCGCGGCACTGGCTGCGGGAATCGGGTTCCAGTACTTCGCGATCGCGCCGATGAATCGCGACCGCGGACGGGCAGCCAATCTGCGGGCGGCCGGGCGTGCGGACGTCTTGTCGCTGACCGCCTGGCAGATCGGGATGTACACAACGATGGGCGTCGCGCAGCTTGCGGTGTTCCCGGCCTGGCTGGGTGGTGCGGTGCCGACAGACACCCCGGTGTTCTGGGCGGTCATGCAGCTGGCGATGCTCATCGGCTTTGTCACGTCCTTCCCGGTGAACTGGTGGCTGATCCGGGCCGGCGTGAAAGAACGCATGTGATCAACGTCCGGTGTAGTCGAATCGCGCCTCGTCGAGCTGGCGGACAAGCGCGGGCTCCAGCACCTCGGCTGCGGTCGCGGTGAGATGCGAGTCGTCGCGATAGAAGAGGATCTTGTTGCGCGCCGGGAAGCACAGATTGTCGTCGCACAGTAGATCGTTCACGCCGATGGTGATGATGTCGGTGCTCTCCCCCGCCGCCTGCTGATCCAGGATCGGCTCGATGCGGGTGAAGCCGTCGAGCGGGAAGTCGCACTGGTGCCAGTTGTCCAACGCGCCGGACATGCAGTCGGCGATCTGGAACCCCGGGTACGGGGTGTCGGCGACGTAGACGATCTGGGCGCCGGTGGCGCGCAGCGTGGTCAGGGTGTCGTCCCAGGCGGCCTCGACCGCGGCCCGTTCGGGGACATATGTCGACAGCGACGACACGACGATGATCTTCGGCGCCAGAGATGTGATGTCCTGCAACGCGTCCGCCCGCCACTGCGTGCACTCGGACGTGGTGTACGGGTCGGGCACCCCCGGCCGAGGCCGCAGATTCTGCGCCGGGCAGGCGGCCTTGGTGAACTGGTGAATCTGCCAGCCGTGCGTGCTGCCGATACTGCGGATCGCCTCCGACCACTGGTCGGCGTGACTGTCGCCGAACAGCACCACCGGAAGACCGTTGTCGGGCCCGAAGGTGCAGTCGTGACCGGCTGCCTGCTCGCCGACCGGGATCAGACATTCGTGCGGTTCGGGCCGGTCGTCGTAGGCCTGGAAGGGATTGGGCACCACCGGACCCGCGGGCTCGGTGCTCTCCGAACCGAACACCGACTGGTAGCTGAGCGCGGCGTTGGCGACGGTGTCGCGGCTGGCGATCTGCACGGCCACGACGCCGGCGGTCATCGTCACGGCAAGACCCACCACCACACCGGTCACGCCCACCGAGATCGACGCCGAGGCGTTACGTCGCAGCTCACGGTTGTTGATGATCGGCTCTTCGAAGAACAGCGTCGACAAGGTCGCGATGCCCAGGGCCACCACGGATACGAGCAACAGTGCGGGCCAGGACGTTGCGCCGGTGACGGTTTCGAACAGCACGATCGCCGGCCAATGCCACAGGTACCAGGCGTAGGAGACGCGGCCGAGGAAGGTGAGCGGGGGTGTGGAGAGGAGGGTGGAGATGGTGGGTGTGCGGCGGGGGCGCAACTGCCCGGACGCGATCACCAGGGCGGCACCCATCGTCGGCAACAGGGCAGCGGTACCGGGATAAGGGGTGGTGGAGTCGATCGTCACCACGGCGACGACGATGCCCGCAAAGCCGAGCCAGCCGATCAGGATGGCGACCACCGCCGCGAGCCGCGGCGACTTCCACCTCAACGCGAACAACGGTGCGGCCACGGCGATCAGCCCACCGACACCGAACTGCCAGGCGCGGCTGTAGGTGGCCATGTAGGCGGCGGCCGGGTCGGTGGGGGTCAGCCGGATCGCCACCACCAGCGAGGCGACGGTGATCGCGCCGACCACCAGACCCACGGCCATCCGCATGGACACGTAGCGGCGCAGCGCAGTCCGCGAGGCCACCGCCGCGGCGGCGAACACCGCCAGCGGCCACACGAAATACAACTGTTCCTCGATCGACAACGACCAGAAGTGCGTCGCGAGACTGCCGTCGATGGCGCCGGCCAGATAGTCGGCGTTCTGCGACAGGAAGTGCCAGTTCGCCAATTGCGCTGCCGCAGCGAGCAGATCGATGGCCTGCTTGAACACCTTGAGCAGCGGCATCGTCAACGCGGCACCGATGATCGACACCACGATCACCAGAGCCGCCGCCGGGATGATGCGCCGTGCCCGTCGTGCGTAGAAGCCCTTGAACGACAACGACCCGGTGGTCTCGTACTCGCGGATCAACAGTCGGGTGATCAGGAACCCGGAGATGACGAAGAAGATGTCGACGCCGACGAATCCGCCGGTGACGAACGGGACGTGCGCGTGGAACAGCACCACCAGCAGCACCGCGATGCCACGCAGCCCGGCGATGTCGTCGAAGAAGACCTTGGCCGCCGGAGTGCGAATCGGTTCGGTCGGCGCATCGTGGGAGAGGGTCGTCACGCGCCCGCCCACGGCACCATGATGTCGAACCAGCCCAGGGCCAGGGCCGCGATGAACAGGATCGCGGACGTGTAGCCGATGACCTCCCAGATGGTGATGCGGTTCCAGTTGGTGGAGGTGGGGCGGTGGGGGGTTTGTTGGGGGTGTTGGTCTGGTTGGGGGGCCCTTCGTGATGGTCCTCCGCTAGCGCTCCGGACCTCCTCAGGGACCGGGGGGTGGGGGTCCTCAGGGACCGAGTGGTGACGGCCAGCGCTCCGGACCTCTTCAGGGAGCGGGGGTCGCGAGGGCAGCAGCACCCGGACGAACTCGAGCAGCAGGGGCGCGGTCAGGTAGGTGTAGGCGAGGACGAAGCCGACCATCATCCAGAAGTCGTCGAGCCCGTACACCACCACATCGCGAATGATGAACGCCCAGAACGCGACCAACGAACCGCCGAGGGCGACGGTACCGAGCCACGAGATGGACCGCGCCAGCGAGTTGCTCTTGCCGATCGCTCCGGTGGGCACCCAGTCGATCTCCCGCCCGATCACCTTGTGCCAGATGGCGATCGTGTGGGCGTAGCTGTAGGCGATCTGCACCCGCAGCACCTCGAACCGCCACCGGGTGCGCGACACCAGCGGGAACAGCACCACGTACACCCACAGGCCGAACAGGAACGGGACGAGTTGTTCGGGCCGCACGTCGTCGGGGTAGAAGGCCGCCATGATGATGCCGGGCAGGAACAGCAGGAAGACATTCATCGCGGTGGTCAGGTAGTAGAAGATGCCCGCCCAGTGGGCGAACCACTGCCGCAGGCGCATTCGTCGCGGCGATTCGATGTGGTCGTTGCGCAGCCGCGACAACGACCCCTGACACCAGCGGTACTGCTGATTGAGAAAGCCGGCGAGATCCGACGGGCACAACCCCCGGGACAACACCACCGGGACATAGCGGATCTCGTAGCCGGCCTGCTGCAGGTGGCGGCCGGTGTGCAGATCCTCGGAGTGTTCGATGGGGGCGAACCCGCCGACCTGTTCGAGCGCGCTACGCCGATACACCGCCGACGTGCCGACGCAGTTGGCCGCGCCGATCCGATCCCGGGACGGCAGCACCCAGCGGTAGAAGAACTCCTGGGTGGCGCCGGCGGTGCGCTGAATCCAGTGCATCGCCTCGGTGGTGTCGAAACACTGCGGGCTCTGTGCGATCGCGACCTGCGGGTCGTCGAGGTAGGGCACCAGGTGCCGCAGGAAGTCGGGGCGCGGGCAGAAGTCGGCGTCGAAGATGACGATCAGTTCGCCGGCGCTGATCGTGCACGCGTGGCGCAGGTTGCCCGCCTTGCGCAGGTGCCCGCGGTCGGGACGCACGACGTAGCGGAAGCCGTGGTCGGCGGCCAGCGCACGCACCTCGTCGCGGTCCGCGTCGTCGAGCACGAACACGGTCAACGGGCTCGACCAGTTCAGCGCGCCGACGTGCCGGTAGGTGTTGCGCAGGATGTCGAGACTCTCACCGCACGTCGGCAGGAACACATCGACGCTCGGGTGCCAGCCGTTGTGGTTCTGCCACTCGGTGATCTTCTCCTGGTGCGACCGCCAGGTGACGCGGCGCCGGTAGGTGCCGGTGAGTGTCGACAGAGTGTTCCCGATCACATTCGCGGCCAGGACGATCCACACCGGCCACAACAATGGGTGCCCGGTCGTGAACAGGATCATCGACCACGCGACGAGCAGAAAGGCGGAGATGAGCAACGGCTGAATCCAGCGCATCTGCGGGCCGAGGTAGTCGTACACCTCGTCGTCGGCGGGTGGTGACACTGCCTGCGGGTCGTATTCGGGCGCCGGGGGTTCCGCCTTGCCGCGACGCACCGGTCGGGTGGGCAGCGCGATCGGTTCGGTGTCGACGTCGGCGACCGCGATGCGCGCCGTGTCGTCTTCCCCGATCGTCAACTCCACGCGATCAGAATCGGGGAGGCGGGGCGACGACGCAAACCGCGCAATTGTGATCTCGAATGGCCCGCAGTGGCGGTATGCAACGCAACGGCTACCTTTCTTCTGTGAAATCGCGGCGAATGCTCGGCGTGGCGGCGTACGGAATCGCCGCCTTGCTGCTGATCTCCGCGTGCGCCGGCGACGGCTCGCCGGATGGGCAGACGACGTCGTCCGGGGTCGCGATCAGCACAGATGCCCGCGACCGGCAGGGCGAGGTGGTCGGCACCGAGCCCGGCCTGGAGCAATGGGCGGCGGCTCTTCCGGCCGGCACCCGCACCACCCGGATCGTCTACCGGTCCACCTCCGGTGTCGACGGTGCGGGAACCGCGGTCAGCGGCGCGATATTCATACCTTCTGATGAACGTCGTCCCGACGAGGGTTGGCCGCTGATCGCCTACGCGCACGGCACCACCGGCATCAGCCGGGACTGCGCACCGTCGGACCGGCCGGACATGTTCGGCGATCTCACCGCCGTCGACGACTTCCTGCGCCGCGGCTACGCCGTGGTGACCACCGACTACCAGGGCCTCGGCACCCGCACCGGCGACACACCGCCGCACCCCTACCTCGAACCCCACACGGCCGCATACAACGTCATCGATGCGGTGCGCGCGGCGCGGTCGGTGGAGCCCGACATCGGGCCGGAATGGTTCGCGGTCGGCGCATCGCAGGGCGGCGCGGCGGCGTGGGCGACGGCCGAGCAGTACGCGTCCTATGGCGAGGGCAGCGGCGACCTCGTCGGGGCGGTCGCGGTGGCGCCCCTGCTCGACGCGACCTATCTGGTCGACAACGCGCAGAACGGGCACCTCACCACCGCACAGCGCTACCTGTATCCGCTGCTCGTGCGAGGTGTTGCACAGTCCGATCCGCAGGTCACGACCATCGATCACCTGCCGGCCGGCGCGTCCCCGACCGCCGCGGGGTCGTGCCCGCTGGACGGGACCGCCCTCGCCACCCAACCGGCCGCTCCGGCGGCCGACGCGTTCGTCGCGGTGACGCCGGCCGCTGCCGAACACCTGCGGACCACGGTCGGGTCCTATGCGTTGCCGCAGGAGTCGACGGAGGTGCCGATCCTCGCCTTCTACGGCAGTTTGGACGACATCATCCCGCCTGACGTAATGCAGATCACATTGCAACGTGGCTGCAGCGTCGGCGATCAGCTCACGCGGGTTCGCCGTGAACGACAAGGGCATTCGCTGGATCCGGGGCCACTGATGGCGAAATGGATGAGCGATCGACTCGACGATGCGCCCGTACCGAGTGATTGCTGAGCGGAAACGGACAACTCACCGAGAAGTCGCGGCGGACCGCCCGTTACAGTGACACGGTCGGACCGGCGCTGAAGCAAACCGGCGCTGCAGGTCGGCGTAGTGGTTTGGGTTGTTTCGATTCGGGAGCGTGCGGGGATGCCGAAGGTTGTGAAGCGGATCTGGGATTCGGCTCCGCTGTGGGCGTGGATCGTCATGGCCGTGTGTGTGGTGATCCTGGTCGTCGGCCTGATCATCTCGTCGAACCGCACCGCGCCGACGTCCCCGTCGGCGGCCGAGACGCTGCCCACCACCAGCACCGCGATGCAGACCCCGGCGACCGTGGCATTCGTCGACGACGCCCGCGCCAACCCGGAGACCCCGAAAACGCTCGTGCTGCTGGGCGACTCGACGGGGGCCGACCCCAACGGGTGGGCGCCCGCGTTGGGCGAGTCGATCTCGCAGACGCTGGAGCGACCGGTGGCGACCCGCTACTGGAACTCGTCGACCGACAGCTACGGGCCGATGGTCGGGCTCGGCGACGGCCCCAACGGTCCCGTCGGGTACTGGAATGCCAGCGCCTCGGGCCGCGACGCCGACTACGCCCTCGACAACCTGGACGCGATGATCACGCCCGACGTGACGCCGGATCTGATCATGCTGAATTTCGGCCACACCCAGGACACCAGCCAGCCGCTCGCGCCGCAGCTGCAGCCGCTCATCGACGAGCTGCGCCAGCGCTATCCCGAGGCCGACCTCGTGGCCATCAAACAGAGTCCCGCGCAGGGTGCGGACACGTCCGCCCAGCTCGAGGGCTTCGCCGCCGCCATGGACGCCGAGGGCATCCAAGTGATCGACGTCAGTTCCGCCTTCCCCACCAGCTCCACCCAGCTGTCGGCGCTGCTGCGGGACAGCGTCAACCCGAACGCCGAAGGTCAGCAGCTGTGGACGCGGACCGTGTTGTCGGCGTTCGGGTTGCCGGAGGTGCAGTAGGGTCCTGATCCCTGAGGAGCGAGCTTGCGAGGGTCACGAAGGGCGGCCCTTCGTGACGATCCTCCGCTAGCGCTCCGGATCTCCTCAGGGACCAGGTGGTGACTCCCACCAGCGCTCCGGATCTCCTCAGGGACCAGGTGGTGACTCCCACCAGCGCTCCGGATCTCCTCAGGGACCGAGGGGTGACGTCAGGCCGCGCGAGCGGGCAACACCGACTCGATGGCGCCCCAGATGACCTGCGCCAGCGGCGTCGCGATCACCGCGGGGATGCCCTGCGCCTGCAGATACCGCGAGATCAGCGGCACGGTGACGATGGCCCAGTCGAAGTTGTCGAGGAAGTCGCCGATGATCGGGCCGAGTTCGGCGGACCCGCTCGAGGAACCGCTCGACGACCCGAAGGACGGGGAGTCGGTCTCGGTGTCGTCGGACTCCGTCTCCTCGGTCTCCTCCACCACCGGTGTGCGGTTGAGCGAGTCGAGAACCGCCTGCTTGATCGCGAGCTTCTGCGTCTCGGTCGGCGCCCAGTGGGCGGCGGACTGGGTGGCGGTGCCCGACGGCGCGGCGAGGGCCGGCGCGGCGGCCAGTCCCGTGACGCCGACCGATGCCGCGATCGACAGCGCGGCGATACCGGATGCGAGTTTCTTCTTCATGCAATCTCCCCGAAGATTGTGTGAACGTTATTGTCCCCGACAGGTTTTGCCAGGCGGTTGGAACCTATCAGCTAGCGGGGGCGCCTGCCGGAGCGGTGGCACGGCTCACAGGTGAACCATCGGTGACCGACTCGCGAAGTTTCGCCCGTTTGCATACGGGTACGCGTCCTGTGAACGACCTCTCACCCGATCGAAGGAGAGAACAGTGGGACAGCTCGACGGCAAAGTCGCCTTCATCACCGGTGCAGCTCGTGGCCAGGGCCGAGCGCACGCCGCAACCCTCGCAGAGCACGGCGCGGACATCGTCGCCGTCGACACCGAGGGCTCGCTGGCCAGCATGAACTACGACCTCGCGACCCGAGACGACCTCGAAGCCACCGCGAAAGAGGTGGAATCCCATGGTCGCCGCTGTTCGACGATCACGGCCGACGTGCGTGACACCGACGCCATCGGTAGCGCGGTGCAGCAGGCCCTCGACGATTTCGGCCGCATCGACATCCTGGTCGCCAACGCCGGCATCCACAGCATGGCACCACTGCACGAGATGGGCGACGAGCAGTGGCAGGACGTCATCGACACCAACTTGACCGGTGTCTTCAAGACGCTGCGCGCAGTCGCGCCGACGATGATCGAGCAGAAATCCGGCGCGGTGGTGTTGACGGCGTCGATCAATGGTCTCGAAGGCGGCCAGAACTACATCCACTATTGTGCGGCCAAGCACGGAGTACTCGGCGTGATGCGTTCTGCGGCATTGGAACTCGGACCACACCGAATCCGCGTCAACGCCGTCTGCCCCGGCGTCATCGACACACCGATGACGAACTATCAGGATGTCTACGACATGATGAACGGTGGCCCGGGCGGCGACCGCTCCAGCCTCGAGGAAGGCGCCACGGGCTACGGCATTCTCGACGGCCAAGGAGCACTTCCCGCCCAGGTGATCAGCGACGCGGTGCTGTGGCTGGTCTCCGACCAGGCGTATGCGGTTACCGGACAGGCCATCCCGGTGGACTCGGGCCATCTGGTGCAGCCCGGATTCAGCTGAGTCCGACGAGATCCAACCCGCACCCACAACTCAGAGGTACAACTCATGGCCAACACCTGGTTCGAATCCGTCGCCGAGGCGCACCGTCGCGCGAAGAAGCGCCTCCCCGCATCGGTGTACGGTGCGCTCGTCGCCGGTTCCGAGCAGGGTATGACCCTGCGCGACAACATCGATGCCTACAACGAGATCGGTTTCGCTCCGCACATCGGCGACCTACCGGACGAGCGAGATCTGTCCACCACGGTGATGGGACAGGACATTTCGATGCCGGTACTCATCTCCCCGACCGGAGTGCAGGCCGTTCATCCGGATGGCGAGCTCGCCGTGGCGCGGGCGTCGGCGGCTCGCGGAACCGCGATGGGCTTGAGTTCCTTCGGAAGTCGGCCGATCGAGGACGTGGTGGAGGCCAACCCGCAGACGTTCTTCCAGACGTACTGGGTCGGCGATCGCGAAGACATCGCGGGGCGGATGCAGCGCGCGAAGGACGCCGGCGCGAAGGGCATGATCGTCACCCTGGACTGGACCTTCTCCGAAGGCCGCGACTGGGGCAGCCCGTCCATTCCGGAACGGCTGGATCTCAAGACGATGGCCCGCTTTGCGCCTCAGGGGATGGCCCACCCGCGCTGGCTGTTGCGGTATCTACGTGCCGGTCACCTGCCGAATCTCAAGACCCCCAACGTCGATGCCGATCCGGATCCGGCCGCCGCACCGACGTTCTTCGGCGCCTACGGCGAGTGGATGCAGACCAAGCAGCCCCGCTGGGAGGACATCAGCTGGATGCGTGAGCAGTGGGACGGCCCGTTCATGATCAAGGGCGTGATGCGCATCGACGACGCGAAACGGGCCGTCGACGCCGGCGCCACCACGATCTCGGTGTCCAATCACGGCGGCAACAACATGGACGGAACACCGGCCACGCTACGTGCGCTGCCGGGGATCGCCGAGGCCGTCGGCGACGAGGTGGAAGTGCTGCTCGACGGCGGGGTCCGCCGCGGCAGCGACGTCGTCAAGGCGCTGTGTCTGGGCGCACGGGCGGTCATGATCGGGCGCGCCTACTTGTGGGGCCTGGCGGCCGAGGGGCAGGCCGGGGTCGAGAACGTCCTCGACATCCTGCGCAGCGACATCGACTCCATCCTGCTCGGGCTTCGGCGGCCATCGGTGCGCGAACTGACACGCGACGACATCATCGTGCCGCCCGGCTTCGGGGAGAAGCTGTCGTCGCGGACCACCGGCCCCGCGGAATCCGTGCGAGCGTGAACGAGCTCGGTGTTTGGCCGACGCCACAGCGGGTAATCGCAGCACACTGCGTCGAAGACCGCTCGGCGTCCACGAAGTGCCGACGTGAGGTATCGACAATGAATATCGCTCTCGGGCAAGAAGTACAGTTGCTGACGGCCGGCCGACCACGTATCGGATCTCGGCGGTGCGCCACTACCCGGTCGACTTCGTCGAGCTGGCGCCCGTCCACGGCGGCCAGAGCATCGGAATTCCGATGACGAAACTGGCGTCGATCCTGCGCCGTTCCGCCTGAGTCGGTGCCGCCGACGCGCGGGCACGCGCGCATGGAAAGATCGGCAAGATGGCTACCCTAAGGGAGTGGATCCAGGGCGCACGCCCGCGCACGCTGCCCAACGCCATCGCACCGGTGGTTGTCGGAGTCGGCGCGGTCGGCGATCTGGGTGAGGTCGTCTGGTGGAAGGCGGCATTGGCACTCGTCGTCGCGCTGGCGCTGATCATCGGGGTCAACTTCGCCAACGACTACTCCGACGGGGTGCGCGGCACCGACGACGACCGAGTCGGCCCGATGCGCCTGGTCGGCTCGGGCGCGGCCTCCCCCGGCGCCGTCAAGAGGGCGGCGTTCGCCTGTTTCGCCGTCGGCGCCATCTGCGGGCTGGTGCTGGCGATCAGCACCGCGTGGTGGCTGGTCGTCGTCGGCGCGATCTGTATCGCCGGCGCCTGGTTCTACACCGGCGGCAGCAAACCGTACGGCTACCTCGGGTTCGGCGAGGTCGCCGTGTTCACCTTCTTTGGTCTCGTCGCGGTGCTCGGCACCCAATACGTCGTCAGCGACTCGGTCGACTGGGTGGGGCTCCTGTGCGCCATCGCCGTCGGCTCCATCTCGTCGGCGGTGCTGGTGGTCAACAACCTCCGCGACATCCCCAGCGACACCGAGTCCGGCAAGATCACGCTTGCGGTTCGGCTCGGCGACAAGAGAACTCGTGTGCTGTTCGCCACATTGCTGGCGGTGCCACTGGTGATGAGCGTCGTGCTCGTCGCGGCCACGCCGTGGGCGCTCCTCGGGCTGCTCGCAGTGCCGCTGGTGTGGAAGGCGTACGCGCCGGTGCGTTCTGGCGCCACCGGGCCGGGTCTGATCCCATCACTCGGCGGAACCGGGCAGGCGATGCTGGTGTGGGCGGTGCTCACCGCGGTCGGATTGGTCGTCGGGTAGCGGCGGGCGACCCGCATCGACCGCGCATATCCTTGTCGCATGCGCGGATTCATTCTCACGTGACGACGCAGCTTCTGGTGCGAGGACCCAATCGTCGCCGCCGGCGTCGTCAGACTCTGGCCGCCGCCACCCTGTGCGTCCTGATGGTCGCGGCTCTCACCTTCGCGGCGCTCGGCCGCCAATTGTTCACCGAAGAGCATCAGGATGCGCTGCGGCCGGTCGACGCCATCGTCGTCCTCGGCGGTGAGCACGACGGCCGCGAAGACTACGGCCTGGAACTCGCGGCCGAAGGATATGCCGACACGGTCCTGATCTCCGATCCGTATCGGCCCTACGATCCCGACGACGCGCGAATCATGGACCGCGTCTGCAACGCGGGGACCGACTCGATCGAGGTCATCTGCTTTGCGCCCGACCCGTCGACCACACGCGGCGAGGCGATGTTCACCCAACGGATGGCCATCGAGCGCGGCTGGGAGTCGGTCATCGTGGTGAGCTGGCGCTATCACATGGTGCGGGCTCGCTACGTCTTCGGCCAGTGCTCCGATCGCGATGTCGTCATGCGCAGTGTGCCGCGCGACTATTCGCGGTCGCTGGCCGACTGGGCGCACGTCTATGCCTATCAGTACGGCGCACTCGTCAAGGCGGCGGTGCTGGGGTGTGACGGGTGACGGTCCCCTCGTCGACTGGGCGCCGTTTTCCGTCGACTGGGCGCCGTTTTCCGTCGACTGGGCGCCATTCTTTGTCGACTGTGCGCTGCTTTCCATCGACTGGGCGCCGTTCTCCGTTGACTGTGCGCTGCTTTCCATCGACTGTGCGCCGTTTTCCGTCGACTGTGCGCGACTTCCGTTGGTCTGTCCGCACCGGCAGATCGCGGACGAAGGGTGGCGCCTCGTAGGCGTAGCGCAGCACCGGGACGTCGCGAATCGCCCGCCGGATCAGCAGCGAGATCGCGACGGCGGCGGCCATCACCACCACCGGCAGCACCGGACGCACCACGTCGAGCGCGGTTGTGTCGGCAACCCGGCTCAGCAGGCTGGTCAGCGCGCCGATGACCAGGACGTGCGCCACGTAGATCGGTAGGGTCTGCCGGCCGATCCAGCCGGCGGGTCGTCCCAGCGGCTCGCCCCTGTCGATCGTGCGCGACAGCAGCAGTCCTGCGGCCAGCGCGAGGATCGCGAGAACGAACAGCGATCCGGGCAGGTTCTCGATGCCCAGTACGGCGACGACGGCATAGCCCACCCCGAACACGGCCAGTGCGACACCGGCTGCGACGATCCCGCAACGCTGCACCGCCGGGATGATCCGATCGCGGAAATGGCAGGCGACCAGGAAGAACACGAAGTACTGCAGCATCCCGTCGTAGCTGATCTTGCCGACCGTCGCGCCTGCGAAGAACGGCACCGACACCGCCCCGGCCGCTGCGATCTGCAGCCACAGTGGGACCCGCAGGACGTCGAGCAGTTTGGCGACGACGAAGAACACCACGAGGGCGTGCAGAAACCACAGGCCGGTCTGCGGCCACAGCGGCGCGACCGCCAGCCGCAGCAGCTTGGTCTCGTCGAGCGGCAGCGGCGAGTCGACGATGTGGAAGAACCCGAACCGCACGACGCTCCACACCGCGAACACCCAGACCAGCAGGGCCAGGCGGGTTTGCCAGAGACGCGCCCAGGGTCGGCGGATGACGCTGAGTGCAAAAAGTCCGGATGCGAAGAAGAACAACGGCATCCGGAATACGACGAAGACGTCGTCGATGTCCGCCCAGACGTCGCCGGCCAGGCCGGCCGCCGTCAAGAACAGAATTGAATGATGAAGTGCCACAAGAAGTATGGCGATGGCTTTGGCGATGTCGACCCAACGGGTCCGTGCTGTGGATGTCCCCCGACTCACCGGGCCAATTGTCGTCCGGGTCGGTCAGTCGCGCATCTCGAGCGGCGGGGAGGGACGTGATCAGGCCCAGTCGACGGGAAGTAGCGCCCAGTCAACGGGAAGTGGCACCCAGTCGACCGAAAGTAGCGCCCAGTCGACGGGAAATGGCGCCCAGTGGACCGGGTCGGCGACCGGCCTACGGGGGTCAGCGGCCGGCGACTGGGGTCAGCGGCCGGTCGACGGAGGCCGCTGCTGGACCAGGCGAACCTGGCGATCGAGTCCGCCGTCGACGCTCGCGGCGATCTCGTTGAGCGTGGTGTAGCCGTCCTCGATGGCCCGCACGAGCAGGGCGATCTTGGTGGTGGCGGGCCGTCCGGCGTCGCGGTACTTGTTGCGGATGCGCACCAGGTGGGTGCGGACGGTGGCGTCGGTGATGAAGAGCTCGCGCGCGATGTCGCGCATCGGCCGGTCGGCCACCCAGCGCACCAAGACGTCGACCTCGCGGTCGCTCAACACTGGCGGCGAATAGTGGTGCCGTACAGCTGGATTCGTCATCGATCGTCTCTCTCGCATCCGGATTCTGAATTCGACGTTACAAAAAGTGGATGAGACGGGACAGACGCATCTTCTCGCGCCCCCAGAAATGGGGGCACGGTCAACAGAACGTATGAACGGCTCCGTGCCGGTCGATCTCCGACCGCACACTCGTCCCGTCGACGCGGCGATGCAGTACCGACGCAGCGACGTCGCGGTCCGGTGGGGACAGACGCACGTAGACCTGGCCTTCACGCGCATCGTCGAGGACCCGTGTGGCCAGGTCGCTGACCGCGGACGCCACCCGCGGATCGATCGGGCGGACATCGCCGTCAGCGGTGTCGACCCGGAAGTCGTCGATGAAGACCACCTCGACACCGTTCCGGCGGGCCTGATACGCCGGTTCGTCGAGGTCGAGGGCTGACATCAGCGGTGCCCGCAACCGGTCCCGCAGGTGCGCCTCGAGCAGGGCGCAGTCGATGCGCTCGTCCGCGGTGAGGTCGGCACCCGAGGCGATCCGTTCGAGCATGGGACGGGCGACCTTGTCGAGCATCCGGACCTGGGTGGCGCGTTCGTCGTCGGCGGCGGCTTCCGCGGCCAGCCGCGCCACCTGGGTCATCGTCTGCGCGCGCAGCGCGAACACGGCCCGCGCCGTCGGCCGCAGGGTGAACGAGAAGAGGGTGGCCATCGTCAGCGGGGCGATCGCGATGGCGACGATTGCGGCACTGCCGAGGATCGGTTCGCCGACCGAGTGTCCCCACCAGCCGTAGACGACGGCTTCGGCGGCCAGGCCCAGCCAGGGCGCCACCCGCCGACCCCCGCACACACATGAAGCAGTACACGGCGTCGATGCCGCTGTGCGCCCAGCCCAGCAAGATCGCCGATGCCGTGGCGCTCGGCGTCACCGACAGTGTGCAGAAGCACGCGATGGGCCCGGCGAGGGTCAACGCGATGGTGGCCGCACGCGGGAGGGGATCGCCGGGCACCACCACGATCGCCACCACGGCGGCGGAGATGATGACTCCGGCCAGCGCCATCGGCCAAACCGCGGTGACGTCGCCGACGGAGTACGCGATCACGATCCATGTGGACGCGAGAAAGATGCCGACGACGAGCCATGCGCCGGGCTGACGCATCCCCAGCAGGTCTCGAACGTCCTCACGCCCGTTGGTGACGGCGAAGTCCGTGGTGGTCATCCGGCCCATCCCAGATGCACGCGGGTGCCGACGCCGACGCGGGAGTCGATCTCGGCGACGCCGCCGGCCACCCGCTCCATCCGGCCGAGGATGCTGACGGCCATTCCCATCCTCGTGGGTGGCACGTCGGCGGGGTCGAAGCCCTGACCATCGTCGGCGACGTCGACGTCCGGGGCTCCGGCGCGGGCCCGGACCGTCACCGACACCGCGGCGTCGGGTCCCGCATGGCGCAGGCTGTTGCGGACGGCCTCGGCGGCGGCCGCGGCCATCGCTGTGATCGCCTCACCCGGGTAGGTCGCGGAGGGGTCGCTCTCGCGCAGGGTGACGGGCACCGCGGGCTCCACGAGTCCGACTGCCGCACGGATCTGGCCGACGGCCACATCGGCGGTGACGACGGCGTTGCCGTTCCCGGCCGCCGCCTGTTCGACGGCGGCGATCGCGGCGCGCGCCTCGGCGGCCAGTTCGGGTGAGGCACCCTGGCGTGCCGCCGACAGCAGGGTGGACATCACGTTGTCGTGGGTGAGGGCGTCGAAGCGATTGCGTTCGGCCGTCCGCGCGTTGAGCGCAGCGGCATCGGCGGTGGCGGCGTACGCCTCGGCGTGTGTCCGGTCGAGGAGCGCCGCGGTCCGGATCGCCATCACGGCCGCGGCGACGAAGATCAGCGAAAAGGCGTATGCCCAGACGATGTCGGCGACGAGCGGCCCGTTGTACTGGGATGGCCGGACGACCTGACCGATCGACAGCGTCATCGCGATGGCCACCGCCAGATGCCCCAGGGCGATCGCCGGACGGAAGGCCATTGCCGCCGCGATTGCGGCCAGACCGGGGAACTGGGAGAACCAGATGCCGCGGACGTTGTCGATCTGCTCTCCGTTCCACGCCGGCCACCACAGCGCGGCCGCGACGATGAACCCGATGGCCGCCGATGCCGCCACGAACCTCGTGGTCCGCGGGTCGCCCCACCAGCCGACCGGACCGAGCATCAGCCCGGTCCCGAAGATCAGCACGATCGCGAGCACCGACCACCACGGCGCCATGTACGGCAGCGACTCGACGAGCAGCGGCGCGGTCATCACCGCGTAGGCGAGATAGCCCACGGCGACGAACACCGCCACCAAACGAAGGATCTGCCGGCCTGCCTGGTCGTCGTGCTCGACGGGTGTTGCGCCTACCGACGAAAGCGCCGCGGTATCGGCAGCCATCCGTCCTCGATCGCACGCTTGTAGAGGTCGGTCTTGGTGGGAGCCGGCCGCCCGGCCGTGTTGTATCGCCCGCGAATCCGGTTGACGTAGTCGGTCACGGTCTCGGGCGAGATGTCGAGTTCCCGGGCGACGCGCGCCGACGATTCGCCGGCGGCATACAGTTCGAGCACTCGACGCAGCTGGGGCGACAGGTCGACGAAGCCGGGGTCGGAGTCGATGGCCGCGGCCCAGTCCACGCTCGGCACGGTGTCGCCGGCGAGGGCGCGGCGCATGGCGGCGAGCAGGTCTTCCTCGCGCGCATTCTTGCGGACGACGCCCATCACGCCCGCGCTCGCGGCCTGCCGGACGAGGTAGATCTCGTCGCCCGAGGTGTAGACGAGCGTCGGTATCCCGGCCTCCTTGAGGGTGTCGATGTTCGAGACCGGGGAGGTTCCGTCGCCGAGCCGGAGGTCGAGCAGCACCATGTCGAGGTCGGTGGTCACCGCGAGCAGCGCGTCGACGGTGGCGGCGCCGGCGACGACGTCCATGTCGGCTTGTTCGTCGAGGGTGGCCCGCAATCCGCGAACAATTTGCTCGTGATCGTCCACGACTCCGATGCGCCACACCCCGCGGGGCGATTCGGTCATGTCGACCATCATCTCCGATGGCTCTGACACGGGTGCAGGGGATTCGATTCGATCGGTAATGAACTGTGATGAACCGGTCGGATGATCGGACGATCAGGTGGTCGGCCGCCGGGCCGCTTCGGCCGGGCGCAGCGCCCATCCGGGCACCCAGTGGGTCACCTTCTCCTGACGATCGCGCGCGGTGATGGTGTAGGTGACCTTGCCGTACCACTCACCCCATTCCGACCGGGCCCACGCGGTGAGCACCCCGAGATGCACGGACCGGATCTGCAGTCCGTCGGGGAAGTACTCGCCGTTGTGGTGCGGGGTCTGCGGGTACAGCGCGTTGAGATCGATGAGCACCGCCTTGTGGCCGACCGGGAAGAACACCGGCCGTCGTGGCTGGCCGCTGTCGCCGCCGATCCACTTCATACCCACACTCGAACATTAGTTCGAGTGTGGGTATGACTCAACTCGCTGCGGTCCTGTCAGGCCCCGAGGTGATCAGACGCCGGCGGCGTCCGGCAAGCTCGCCTCGACGGCTGCTCTCAGGTCGTCGGGCGTGGTCGCCGACTCGATCACTGCGCGTGACGCATCGTCGGCGATGTCGATGATCGCCAGGAGCAGGTACTCGGAGCGAAGTCGACGGTCGCCACGCTCGCGGGCGATCTCGACGGCCCTGCTCAGGACCTCGCGGGTCTGCGGTGCGAATCGTGGGCGGTTGCCCCGTCCGCGCGGGCCGCGGCGTCCGCGTCCCGGTTCCCACGGGCCGTCGTCGGCGAACGGTCCGCCGGGGCCGAAGCCGCCCGACCCGAAACCACTTGGCCCGAAAGCGCCGGGCCCGAAGCCGCCCGGTCCGAATCCGGCCTCCGGGCCGAAGCCACGTGGGTCGGGACCGCCGTGCGGTCCGCATCCCCGGTGGGGTCCATGGCCATGCCGGTGGCCCCTCCCCCGGCCTCGACGGCCACCGGGGCCGCGTCCCGGACGCTGAGCCCAGCCCTCGGACAGGTCCTCGCCGAAGCGGCCGCGGACCGCCTCGCGGACCTTGTCGAGGTCGATGCCGATGCTGCGCAGGGCTTCTCGGTCTTCCTCGTAGCGCTGCTGCGCGGAATCGTCGTCGCTTGTTGCGGCCTCGTCGGTCGCGTCGTCGTGCTCGGCGTGGAACTTCTGCGCCGCCTCGCGGGCCGTCACCAGGTTCAGGCCCTGCTCGGTGAGCAGGGTGAACAGCGGGCTGCGGGCGTTGCAGAGCATGCCCAGGACGAGGTGGTCGTTGCCGAGCTGCCGGTGACCCAGGTCGCCGGCCTCTTGCATGGCGAATGCGATGAGCATTCTGTCGTCGCGTGTGAATCGCTCAAACATTGTTCGTGTCTCCTTCCGGTCCGCTCTCGCGGGCCTCGCGGTGTGCATGTTTCTGGTGCACGGCCTGGCGGCTGATCTGCAGGACTTCTGCGATCGATTGCCAGCTCCAGCCGTTGGCGCGGGCGTTGGCCACCTGGACGTCCTCGAGTCGGTCGGCCAGGGTGCGCAACGCGCGGACGGCGGCAAGGCCCCGGGCCGGGTCGTCACTCGCGGCGGCTCCGGCCACGTCGGTGGGGTCCTGTTCGTCGTGCATGGTTGTCAGGTTATGTTGACGAATCGCGGTTGTCAAGAATTATTGACAGAGTCTTCTGGCTAGCCGCGTGGATACGGGGTGGGTTGCTCGCCGAGGATCACGGCGACGACGTTGCGGAAGGCGTCCGACGCGGGGTCCTGCCAGTAGTCGCCGTGCCCGCGGATGCCCTCGACCGGTGTGCGACGACCGTCCGGATCGGCACCGTGCAGTCCGGTGTCCATCCGATGGACGCCGGGCGCGGTGTCGGGGTCGTCGCCGTGCGGGTTGCCGGGCAACGACTGCACGAGGTGGATGGGATCGCCGGGAGCGGTCATCGAATACCGCTCGACCTCGGGGTTGGGGTTGCGCCACGGCCCGTCGAAGACCCCGGTGCCCGCCGACGACGCGTAGATCACCCGGTCGGCGCGCAGTCCGAGTTGTTCGGCGGACCCCACCACCGAACCGCCGTAGGAGTGGCCGATGACCGTGGTTGCCGCGCCGGGTGCGGTCTCGGCGATCTCGGCGTCGAGCTCGGCCGCGAAGGCCACCAGGTCGGGTGCCATCTCTCGTGCGAATCGCGGGTCGACCGCCGAGTCGTCGACGGACTCGACGACCCCGCCGGCGAAACCCAGTGCCTGTCCGAGTGGTCCGGCGAAGGTGCCGAGCAGCGCGCCCCGCGCGGCCGCTTCCCCGAGACCCTCGAAGCCGGTGGTCAGGGGTAGGTCGCCGTCGAGGTAGACGAGGACCGGGCCGCCGGTGGCCCGGGCGAGTTCGGTTGCCACGTCAGTGGTTGTCGCGCTGGAGTCGAGGTCGGCGCCCGTGCCGGGTACCAGGATCGCCGCGTTGCGGATGGTGGGGCCGAGTTCGCCGACCATCTCGATGAAGTGGCCGTGTCCGGTCGGGTCGAAGGCGATGAACCGTCGTCGGGTGCCGTCGGCGAGCGGTCGGAGGAAGTCCTCGAGCCGGCGTGCCCGCGGACCGTCGCCGCGGCCGGCGGTACGTTCGGCATCAAGCGCGGCGCGGATCGTGACGTCGTTGGCGGCGGCGCGCAGCTCGAAGTCGACGCCGTCGAGGTTGCCGATGATGTGCGGATCGGCCAACATCACCTGTCGACGGTCGGCATCGGTCAAGCGGGACAGGAACTCTCGCCGGGTTCGTGGTGTCATCAGGGTCAATGCGGTGACGACGCGTTCAGGGTCGGCGGTCCTTCCGTCGGGCAGGCGGATGCCGCCGGTGTCGGCGGTGTCCGCGAGGGCCGCCACCAGCTGCTCCAGGCGCGCGCCGTGTCGTTCGTCGATGGCGTCGATCATGCTGATGCCCTGCAGGATTCGCGCCTCGACGACCGTCGCCTGCTCGACCCGCCCGGCGGGGTCGGTGACCGTCCCATGGTCGGTGACGACGAATCCGTCGGCCACCGCTCCGTCGATCTCGCGGAGCAGCCACTCGCGCGCGGACGCGAGTTCGGCGCCGGCGAGAGCCGCTTCGTCGGCGATCCGAGTGAGTGCTTTTCGTGCCTCATCGACGCCGGCCTGCTCGGCGGCGGCATGCTGAACCACGGCGTCATGCGTTGCGCCGAGCCACCGGACGTCGTCGAGGACGCGCCCTACCGCCTGCACCGAGGAACTCAGCAACTCCGCGATCGCCGCGATGTCGGCGCCCGCGGCGGTGACCGCGTCCGGCTGCCACTGCCGCAGCTCCGAAATCGTCGGACGCATCAGCGATCTGCCGATATCGCCCGTCCCGACGCGTCGTCGGCGTCGCGCACCGTCGCGGTGAACCCGGTGAGGGCTCCACCCATCTCCTCGAGTCTCCCGCGCAGCGACCCGACGATGCGCACCACGGGTTCGTCGACCGCCCGGAGCGCGGCGACGACTCGGCACGACGGTGACGACATCGATTCCGCGACAGCGATGTTCATCATTCCGACGCAGTGCTCCTGGGTCCGACAGACATGCGCGAGCCGGTCGATCTCCTCGGGGACGACGACCATCATCGGTGACTCCTAGCCCGCCGCGAGGCGAAAGAAATGCGAGAACTGGAGTTTGGACGCAGCAGAGCGCCGGCTGGTTCCCGTGACCTTTCTGCTGTAGCGGGTAGGCTGCGCCGCATGGGACTACGAGCGTTGACGCTGGTGCACAACGTGCTGCCGGAGTACCGGCGCGCGATCGTCGGGTCACTGCTGCCGGCGATGGAGCGGCGCGGTATGGAGGTGGAAATAGTCGCCGCCGACGAGGCCGAGTCATTCCCGTCGCCCGACGACGTGGATCTGGTGGTGGTGACCGGGTCGGCCGACTCGGTGCACGACGAATCGCTGGCGTGGATCGACAAGGAGCGACAGTACCTACGCGAGGTGATGGCCGCCGACGTCCCGATCTACGGCATCTGCTTCGGCGGGCAGATCCTGGCGAGCGCACTCGGCGGCACCGTCCGGCCCAGCGAGCGGCCCGAGCACGGCTTCATCCCGGTCGAGACGACGCGACCCGACCTGGTGGCCGAAGGACCGTGGATGGAGTACCACTACGACGTGCTCGACGTACCCGAGCATGTCGAGGTGATCGCACGCAACGACGCCGGAGTGCAGGCGTTCGTCAGCGGTCCGCACCTCGGGGTGCAGTTCCACCCGGAGATCAGCTCCGAGTGCTTCGTCGCCTGGAAGGCCGGGTTCTCGGGCCCGAAGTCCGACATGTCCGGCCACGACGTCGATCTGGTGGCGATGGCCGCGTCGATCGCCGAACGTGAGAAGTCCGCCGCCGCCGACTGCGACGACCTGTTCGAGCGGTTCCTGGCGCACGCGGGGCTGGCCTCCCCCACGCCGGTCGAGTAGCCGAGGAGCTTGCGACGAGGCGTATCGAGACCCACCCCACCGCACCTCCCCGCCGCTGGTCGAGTAGCCACGTGCGAGCTTGCGAGCCCGAGGCGTATCGAGACCCCCGTACCTCCCGCTGGTCGAGTAGCCACGTGCGAGCTTGCGAGCCCGAGGCGTATCGAGACCCCCGCCCCACCCCACCTACTCGTCCAGAATCGACTCGCTGATATTCATCCGCGACGCCCGCATCGCCGGCACCAGCGCACCGATGATGCACAACCCGCAGGCGATGGAGACGAACAACAGCGTCGACGGCCGGGGCGCGTAGGCGATGTCGATCGACGTCGTCGCCGAGAGAATCTTGTCGGCCAGGAAGTGCAGTGCCCCACCGAGGATCACGCCGGTGGCCGATCCGATGAGTGCGACGCCGGCGGCCTCGGCCACCACCATCCGCGACACGAATCGCCGCGATGCTCCCATCGCGCGTAGCACTCCGAGTTCGCGGCGCCGCTCGATCACCGACAGCAGCAACGTGTTGAGCAGGGCCACGGCCGCCGCCAAGGCGACGATCCACTGGATGGCCACGGTGAACGCGCCGGCCTGCTCGGCCTGAGCCTGGGCCGCCTCGAGCGCCTCGTCGCCCGAGTGCACGAATACCTCTCGGCCGTTGCCCAATTCGTACTCGGCGGCCACGGCGTCGAGCCGCTGTTCGATCTCGGCCTGGTCGGCGGCCGGGTCCGTGGAGATCTGCAGGTAGGCGTCGCCGGGCCGGTCGAACCATTCGGACAGAAGCGAATTCGACATGGCCGCGGTACCGGAACCGATCGAGATGTAATTGACGGTGTCGCGGACGATGATGTCGCGGTAGCCAGACGGGGTGGCCATCCGCAGTGTGTCGCCGACTCCGACGTCGAGGCTGCGGGCGAGGACGGTGGACAACAGCATGCCGTCGCCGTCGATCACCTGCTGCAACGCGGCCGGGTCGGCCTTTTTCACGAACGGCGCCAACGAGTTCGGTTCGAGCCCCTGCACGAAGATCTGCGCCTCGTCGACGTTGATCTCGGCCCACTGGGCCCCGACGACCTCGGTGACGCCGGGGATCTCCGCCACCTGCGATGCGAGCTCGGGCGGTAGCGCCGGGCCGGTGGGCAGTCCTCCGCTGTCGGCCGACGACACGTAGAAGTCCGGGTCGGCGAGGCCGTCGAGCGAACCCGAAATCGAGCTGACCAGGTTGTCGAGGGCGCCGGAGGTGCCCATGCCGACGGTGACGGCCACCGCAACCGTCATCAGCGTCGCCCAGGCCCGACGCGGTGCGCGTTCGGTGTTGACCGCGGCGAGCTGTCCGGGACCGCCGAACCGGCGCGACAGCGCGACGACGAGCCGGACCAGCGGACCGGTGAGCGCGAAGCTGAGCAGGAGCCCGCCGATCGCGAACACGGCACCGCCGAGGATCGCTGGCCTACCGGGCACGGTGGTGGCCACGAACCAGGACGCGACCAGCAAGGTCACCCCGACGACGGCCGCGATCCACACGCTGCGGCGGGCCTTGCCGGTGGTGTCAGCGACCTCACCGGCCACCATCGCTTCCACCGGCGACACCGCGAACACCGACCGGGCGGCCAGGGTGGTCGCCGCGACACACGCCAGGATGCACGCGATGATCGCGACGATCGGCGCATACACGGGCAGGTGATAGCCGACGGCCGTGGCCATTTGGTCGTTCGCCGTCTCGGGGAATTGTGCGATCGCCCACCGGCCGGCAAGGATGCCGATGGGGACGCCGATGGCTCCGCCGACCAGACCGAACAGCGCCGACTCCCCCAGCAGATCACCGACGAGATGCCCGCGTCGGGCGCCGAGCGCCCGCATCATCGCCAGCGATCGCCGTCGCGACGCGACGGCCATGTTCATGGTGTTGAACACCAGGAAGCCGGCGATGACCAGCGAGATCAGGGACACGAGCAGCGTCGCGTCGCGGGTGACGGAGCTGGCGGTCTCGGCCTGCTCGGCGCGAAAACCGGGGTCCACCACCACTGCTCGGCCGTCGACGACGTCGGACACCGACGACTTGAGAGCTGTTATGTCGGCGCCCGGTTCGGCGACGATCAGGATGGAGTCGAGCTTGCCCTCTTGCGACGCGAGTCGCTGCGCGAGCCCGAGGTAGGCGAAGACGAAGTTGCCGCGGTTGAGGACGGCGGCCTGCTCGCCGTCGATCACCGAGATCACTTCCACGTCAACACCGTTGATGGTCAGCCGCTGCCCTTCGGACAGTCCGGTGCCGGATCCGGCGATGATGCCGTTGTCCAGCTCCTGCTCTGCGACACCGGAGTTCTGCTGCTGCGCCACCGCCTGTTGGAGTTCACCGGACAACGACGTGACGCGGAAATCCGAACCGAGCAGCGCGATGTCGCGGTCGTCGATGACGACGGTGTTGCGGATCAGCGGCACCACCGATCGTGCGTCGGGCACCTCGCGGCGGATCTCGGTGGCGAGTTCGTCGTCGATGCCGGAGTCGGCGATGGCGGCGACCTCGACCTGCGCGGTGCCGGCGATGGCGGCGTTGACCTGCCGCACCGACTCGGTGAGCGACCCGTAGAGTCCGAGCACCGAGACCAGCAGCGCCGACGCCACGATCACCACCAGTAGCGAGGTGGTCACCCGCAGGCGGTGGGTGCGGATCTCACGCAGATTCAGCACCCGGATCCGCGACAGACCCGATGCGATCGACCGGACCGGATTCATGCGTGTCGACGGAGGCGAGGTCACGCGATCTTCCCGTCGCGCACCGTGATCGTGGTGTCGGCGACAGACGCGGCGTTGGGGTCGTGCGTGACCATCACGACCAGACGGTTCGGCGCGTCGTGGGCGACCTCCGACAGCAATTGCAGGACCGACTCGCCGGTCTTGGAGTCGAGGTTGCCGGTCGGTTCGTCGGCCAGCAGGATCGACGGGTCCATGATCAGCGACCGCGCGATGGCGACGCGCTGCATCTGCCCGCCGGACAGTTCCGCCGGCCGGTGGTCGACGCGGTCGCCGAGGCCGACGCGATCGAGCAGTTCGATGGCGCGGGGCCTGGCCTTGCGCAGCGATTGGCTGTCCAGCAGTCGCGGCAACGCCACGTTCTCCCACGCCGACATCGTCGGCACCAGGTTGAAGAACTGGAACACAAAGCCGACCCGATGACGTCGGAACGCCGAGGCCTGCTCGTCGTTCAGCGAACCCAGATCGGTGCCGTCGACGGTGATGGTGCCCGACGTCGGGGTGTCCAGGGCGCCCAGGACGTGTAACAGCGTGCTCTTGCCCGCTCCCGACGGCCCGACGACGGAGGCGAACTGCCCGCCGTCGAGGGTGAGGTCGAGGCCGTCCAGCGCGCGGACCCGCTGGTCCCCCATCTGGTACTCCCGCACCAGATCAACGGCCTGGACCAGCGGTTCGTCCGCGACAGCGCTCACAGCGCGCATGGTATCCCACGGAGTTGAGGGTGCCCTCAGTTGATCTGTCGCCGGTCGAGTAGCGAGCGACCTTCTTCGGTGATCGAGTAGCGCGCGAGCCCCCCAGGGCGAGCCCGCGTATCGAGACCACACTGCGCCACAGAGGTCTCGATACGCACGCTCGTACCTCGCGGGCTACTCGACCAACGAAGAAACCTCCCGCCGGTCGAGCAGCGAGCGACCTTCCTCGGTGATCGAGTAGCGCGCGAGCCCCCCAGGGCGAGCCCGCGTATCGAGACCACACTGCGCCACAGAGGTCTCGATACGCACGCTCGTACCTCGCGGGCTACTCGACCAACGAAGAAACCTCCCGCCGGTCGAGCAGCGAGCGACCTTCCTCGGTGGTCGAGTAGCGCGCGAGCCCCCAGGGCGAGCCCGCGTATCGAGACCACACTGCGCGACAGAGGTCTCGATACGCACGCTCGTACCTCGCGGGCTACTCGACCAACGAAGAAACCTCCCGCCGGTCGAGCAGCGAGCGACCTTCCTCGGTGGTCGAGTAGCGCGCGAGCCCCCCAGGGCGAGCCCGCGTATCGAGACCACACTGCGCGACAGAGGTCTCGATACGCACGCTCGTACCTCGCGGGCTACTCGACCACCGGAGGGGACGCGGGCTACTCGACCAACGGGGAATCGCTCGCGGGCTACTCGACCAACGGGGGAGGCACGCGCTGGCTAGTCGACCGGGTTGAAGGCGGCAGCCGGATTGGGGATGAACCGCACCCAGTCGACCAGCATCCGTTTCGGGAACACCGTCGTGGGCGCGACCGGGCCCGGCCATCGGCCTCCGACGGCGAGGTTGAGCAGCACGTTCATCGGCTTGTCGAAGACCCACCGGGCGCGCGGTGGCAGCATGGACGGGATGAAGGTGCTGACCACCCGGTCGTCGATGGTCATGGCGATCAGGCCCGGCGCGCGGTGGACGGCATAGGTGTGGAACTGCGCCCCGGCGATACCCCAGAATGGTCCGGATCGGGTCAGCTGCCAATGGGTGCCGGTGTCGGTCGGCCCGTGCAGGGCCGTGTGCCACGACGTTCCGGCGTTGACGAACTCCATGATGTCGATCTCCCCCGATTCGGGGTAGCCGACCTGCTCGAGGTCGGCGCCGAGCAACCAGAACGCCGGGTGCAGCCCCGTCCCGGTGGGCACCTGGATACGGGCGGCGATCGTCCCCCACCGGAACGCGTGGTGGCCACGCGTCGTCAGCCTCGCCGACGTGATGCGGTCGCCTTCTCGCCTGGCTTCGATCACCAGGTGGCCACGCCCGTCGAGGCGGGCATTGCTGGTGGAGGACGTGTAGACCTGCTGTTCACCGTTGCCCCAACCCCCACCGCCGACGTCATGGGTCCAGATCGACGGATTCGGCGGGGCGCCGGCCGGGCCGGTGAACTCCTCGGATGCGCCGGTGCTCGCGTGCGCCGCACCACCGGGAAGCGCACCCAGCGCGGCGACCGCCACCAGGGTGGGTATCAGAAGATGTCGAACCAGCGCCGGACGATCGATCATGCACCGCTCCTCCGCTGTGTCGGTTCGGGCTCGGCGGCCGGGATCAGGCTGCCGTCCCGCGTCGGGACCGCAGCCCCGCCGAGACGTCCGCGCGCGTATCCGGCGACCGTCACGACGGCTCCCGCCACGATCGTGGCGGCCTGCGTGGCCAGATCCATCCGGGAGCGCGCGCCGTGGGCCACCCCGCCGGCGACGGAGACTCCGCCGATCACCCCGCCGACCCGCGTCAGGATTCCGTAGGGCAGGACCGCGGCGGTGTAGGTTCGTTCGCTGGCGAGTCCGTCTGCGGCGCCGACCAATCCGGACACGGCGGCCTTCGAGACGCCTTCGGCGTAGCACCGCCGGAAGAAGTAGCGCGGCGTCACCCGGTCGTCCGTCACCCGGTGCGCGACCGCCATCGCCGGATCGAACATCATTCGCACACCGGAGCGTTGCTGCGCGATCCGGATGCACATCTCCGTCTCCTCGCAGCCGAGGGGAATCCGGCCCACGCGTCCGAGCCCGGTGTGGAACCCGCCCACCGCGGTGATGTCGTCGCGGCGCAGGGACATGTTGGCGCCGATAAAGTTCCGCACGGCCTCGGTCACGATCGGCTGCCCCGGATAACTGCATCCGACCACCCAGTCGAATTCGGCGGGGAACCATCCCGGCCGACGTCCACCCGGCCACCGGGCCCGGGCGTAGCCGCCGACTCCCCGAACACGCGCGTCGGTGTACCCGGCAGCCATCCGCCCCACCCAGCCCGCGTCGGCGGTCGCGTCGTCATCAAGGAAGGCGACGACCGCCGTCCCGGCCGCCGCCACCCCGGTGTTGCGCGCACCGGACAGACCCTGCGGTCCGCGGTTGCGCAGCACCCGCACCGGCACCGTTGGCGCGGTACGGGCGACAAAGGCTTCGACGTCGTCGACGAGCTCGTCGTTGTGATCGATGACGACCACCACCTCGAAGGGCGGCGGTAGTTGTGTGACAACGGATGTGATGGACGAGCACAGGTCGTTCCATCGACGGTGTGTGTACGCGCAGATGATGACGGTGATGTCGTCGTTGTAGATGGCCCCCGATTCCATAGTCCGAGTATGACCCGCACCGGCCCACCTCGCTCACCTCTTCGCCCCACCTCGCCGACAACCAGTGCGATCACCCCAGGTGAGCGCTGTCACAACCGGCCGACAATGCGACGAACGCTTCATCATCGACAGTCGGCGGCCGCGGGACTGCCTGCGTACGAACACTTTTCGTTCATCCTCGGCGGCTGGATGACATACGTCGTTCATCAAGGCTTAACCGCAGGCCATCGTCGGCCTGTTGCGCAGGACCCGCAATGGGTCCACGATTACTCACACGGGACGAAGAAGCCGTCCCGCACCCAATCACCGTCATTCATTTTTCGGGGGAAATGAGAATGCGGATTCAACATCCTGATGTCACCGTGGTGATTCCTACGCGGAACGAGGCCAAGAACCTCCCGCACGTCGCGCGTCGTATGCCCGACGGAATCGCCGAGATCATCGTCGTCGACGGCCACTCGACCGATGACACCGTCGACGTGGCCCGGTCGCTCTGGCCGAATGCGCGCATCATCACCCAGACCCGCAAGGGCAAGGGCAATGCGCTCGCGTGCGGATTCGCCGCCGCGCGTGGACAGATCATCGTGATGATCGACGCGGACGGCTCCACCGATGCCGGGGAGATCCCGAGCTTCGTCCAATCACTCTGCGACGGCGCTGATTTCGCGAAGGGATCACGGTTCACCTATCGCGGCGGAAGCTCCGACATCACCCGGCTACGCCGGCTCGGGAACCTGGGTCTCAACGGCATCGTCAATCGGCTCTACGACGCCCGATTCACCGACCTCTGCTACGGCTACAACGCGTTCTGGCGTCACTGCCTGCCGTCGATCGGCCTGCCGAGCCCGGCCCTCGCCGAACCGCAGTGGGGTGACGGCTTCGAGGTGGAGACGTTGATGAACATCCGCGTCGCCCAGGCCGGACTGCGCATCGTCGAGGTCGCGAGCTACGAGCGCGACCGCATCCACGGCGAGAGCAATCTGAACGCCGTCACCGACGGGATACGGGTTCTCCGAACGATTTTCGATGAACGCGCAGCACGTGCGCGCACCTCCGACGGCAGCGTCGACGTCATTCATGCACCGATGGGCCGCGGTCTCGCCGCAGCCGATCTGCGCGCGTCCGCGAGCTGACCAACCACTACGAGGGAGTACACGTCCGTGGCGTTCACGACCACGGCGCTGCCCGCCCGGAAGCACACCACCCTACGGGTCCTGGTCCTCGACCAGGGGCCCGGCCTGTGGGGCGCCCAGCAATATTTGCTGCGCCTCCGACCGCTTCTGGCCGAACACGGCGTCGAACTGACCCTGGCCTGCCCGCCGGAGCTCGAACAGTACGAGCACTGGCGTTCGCGCGGCCTGCCGGTCATCCCGCTGGCACTGCCGGTGTCGCGGTCGATCCGCGACGAAACACGCATCAGCGCAGGGCGACTCACCACCGAGATACGTCGTTCGGTCGCGGTGCCGCGCCTCATCGCGCAGACCGCGGTGCGGGGACGCTACGACCTGGTGCTGGCCAACTCCCACTGGACACATCTCGATGCCGCTGTGGCGGCGCGCATGTGGCGGTTGCCGACGGTCCTCACCCTCCATGAGACGTCGATGCCCGGTGTCGGCCGACGACTTCGGGACATGGCCGTGCGGGCGGCCGGACACACGATCGCGGTCAGCGGATCGGTGGCCGAGACCGTCGGTGCCGCGGTGCGCGAGCGGGTCACCGTGATTCCCAACGGTGTCGACACCACGGTGTTCGCACCGTCCGACGAACGGCTACGACGCACGGTGCGACGTGAACTCGGCATCGACGACGACCGCCGGGTGGCGCTGGCGGCCACCCGCATCGACCCCAGCAAGCACATCGAGGATCTCGTGGAATTCGCCGCCGGACTGGACGACTCGGTCACGGTGCTGGTGGCGGGGACGACGTCGGCGTACGGCGACTACGAACAGCGCGTGCGGGAACTCGCGACGGCGCTGTCGCCCGGTCGGATGCGCTTCCTCGGTGCCCGCGACGACATCCCTCGGCTGCTGGGGGCGTCAGACCTGTACGTGCACACCGGGCTCATCGAGGGCATGCCGCTCGGGGTGATCGAGGCCCAGGCCGCCGGGGTACCGGTGGTGGCGTACGAGGCGGCCGGGGTGCGAGAGGCGGTTCGCCACGGCGAGACCGGTTACGTTGTGGCGCCGCGAGATACCGTCGGACTCCGCGACGCCGGTCGGCGCGTGTTCGGGTCCGAGTCCCTGCGGCGACGACTCGGTGAGCAGGCGCGCTCCCATGTGCTCGACCGGCACCGGCTCGACGATCAGGCCGCCGCGAACGCGGAGTTGTTGCGCGAGGTGTGCTGGTCCCCGACGCCGTCTCCGGTTGCGGCGGCGTCGTGAGTACCTCACTGCGACAGCGACGCTCACCGGGACATCCGAATGCCCGACGACTGCGCGCCATCATCTCCGGGTCGATCGCGGTCGACTCGGCGGCACTGATCACCACCTCGGTCCTGACGGCGGTGACCGGCATCGCGTTCTGGACCGTCGTCGCCCGGCTCATCCCTCCTCACGAACTGGGGGTGCAGACCGCGTTGCTGTCGCTGATGACGATGGCCGGCACGGTTGCCGCCTCCGGCGCAGGCAACGCGATGACCGCGATGATCCCCGCCACCCCGGCGCCCTCGCGTGGACGCCTGCTGCGGCAGGCGACCGTGGTCGTGCTGGTCGGCGCCGCCCTCGCCGGCGTGGTCTCCGGCGCGCTCGGCGCGGTCACCATCGACCAGCGGGCATCGTCGGTGGCCGTCCTCGCCGCGGTCGCCGTGGGGTCGATCATCATGGCGTTCTTCGCATTCAAGGACACCGTCTTGACCGCCCTGTCGGTGGCCCGCCACCTCCCGCTACTCAACATGGCGGGCGCGATCGTCAAGATCGGCCTGGTGCCGCTGCTGTTGCTGTGCACCGTGCCCGACGCCGCGGTGGCCGCGACGTTGGCCGCCGCGATCCTGACCTGTGCGGTCGCGGTGTTCGTCATCCGTCGAGCGATGGACCGGGAGGTTCCCGGCGACGACTTCATCCGCGACCACGACCGACGGCAGCTGATCGGCTTCACCCTGCGCGACGGGACGGCGAGCCTGATCTCCATGGGCCCGCTGCTCGGCGCGCCGTTTCTGGTGACCTGGCTCGCCGGACCGGTGCAGGGCGCCATGCTCGCGCTGATGCTGCCCATCTCGCAGGGCCTGGACTACGTCTCCATCGGTGCCGCCACCGCCCTGACCAAACACCTTCCCACCGCGACGGATCCGGCGGCCACCATCACCCGCATCTGGTGGCTCACACAGGCCGCGGTGCTGCTGGTCGGCGCCGTGCTGCTCGTCGCGGTGGCGCCGGTGCTGTTCGGGTTCTTCGGGCAGGACTACGACCACGCCACCCTGTGGGTGACCCTGGCGCTCCTGTGCGTCGGATCAGCCGCCCGGGTCGGGTTCGTGACGTGGGCTGCGGTACTGCGCGCCACCCTGGCGACCCGAACCCTGCTGATCACCAACCTCACCATGAGTGCGCTGTCCTTGCCGATCCTGATGGTGCTCACCGCCCGGTGGGGCGCGATCGGCGCGGCCGGGGGGCTCGCGATCGGATCTGCGCTGCTCGGCGCGGTCGGCTGCTGGGGACTGTGGACACGACGCCGCGCCCAGCACACACCTGCGGCCGGAGCGCCAGACGTGGAGGTGATCCGATGACGCGGGTCGTATTGGTCAACGCCTGGCACGACGACAACAAGGGCGACTCGGCGATCACCACCGGCGTCCTCCGGCTGGTCGAGCAGAGCCGGCCCGACGCCGACGTCACCGTCGTCGGCCTCACCGAAGGTGCCGGACCCACCGCGATCGGCAGCCGGCACGTTGCGCGTGCGCATCCCGAAGCGCGGATACTGCCGATGCCGGTACCCACCGAGCTACGCGGAAAGCGCACGGCCACACCACTGTTCGACGTCCCGATCTGGTTGGCGCGGTTGACGCCGTCGGCGGCCATGATGGCGGCCGGGCGTCCGCTGGCCGGCTTCGCGTCGCTGTTCGACGACGCCGACCTCGTCGTCGGGGTCGGCGGGTCCAACCTGTACAGCGACGCGTCGGTGCACCCGCTGGTGAGCATGGCGCGACTGTTCACACTCACCGCCGGTCTCCGGACCGCGCAGATGATGAGCATCCCCACCGTCCTGCTCGGCCACACCCTCGGCCCGTTCCCGCGGGCCCGGCGCCGGACCGCGGCGATGGCGCGGCGGATGCTGTCGTCGGCGTCGGCGACCGTCGTCCGGGACCCCGCGTCGCTGGATGTCGCGACCCACCTCGGTCTGCGGCGGGCGGAGCTCGCACCCGACATGGCGTACGCGATCGAACCCGCTGTTTCCGAACGTGTCTCGGCGATCGTCGACTCGCTTCCCGCCTCGCCACGGCGGACGGCGGTGATCGCGCTGCGCGCCCACCCGTCGCTCGGCGCCGACGCGGACAAGCGGGTTCGTGACGAACTGGTGACTGCCGCACAGATGTTGCGCGACCGTGGACTCATCGATCACGTGCTGGTGGTGGCCCACACCCTGGGCCCCACCGACATCGAGGACGACCGGCCGATCTCCCGCGCACTGACCGAGGCGCTGCGCCGGGCGGGTGTGTCCGCACAGTACGTCGACGACGACCTCGGCCCCGAAGAACTCGCCGCCCTGTACGGCGCCGCCGGTGCGATGATCGCGGTGCGACTGCACGCGGCGGTCCTCGCGCTGCTCTCGGGCACACCGACATTCGCGATCGGCTACTTCTCCACCAAGTCGGCCGGGGTGATGGCGTCGGCGGGTCTCGCCGACTGCGTCGCCGACTTCACCGACGTCACCGCCGAAGCCGTCGTCAGCGCCCTCTCCCCGCGGATGACCGATCCCACCGCGCGGTCGCGGCTCGCCGCGATCAGCCACAACCACCGCACCGAACTGACCCGCCGCGCCGCCGACTGGCTGCAGCCGCCACCGACCGATCCGACCTCCGAGCACCACCGCACACGCCAGACAGGGGACGCACACGATGCACGCACATGATGAGGACCCCGGGAGCACCGGGAGCGACCAGATCACCGAACTGTTCCCGATCCTGGCTGCCGAGGACGCCGGCCCACTCGACCCGGGCGCACGGTGGGTCGGCGAGATCCAGATCGGGGATCGACTCGCCGACGAGGTGAGCCTGCGGGGCGGCGAAGGATACACGCGCGCACGGCTGTTGGTCCGCGACGGGACCTCGGTGCGCGGCTTCGTCGATGTCGGGGTGGAAGGCGGAGCCGTCCTCGGCCGTGAGGTGAGACGGGAGGCGTCGCGGTTGCCCGTTGCGACGACTGCGGTGCCGGCCGCGTCTGCATCTGCCGCCCTGCCGGTATCGGTGGTGGTCTGCACCCGCGACCGCACACCCGAGGTCGCCCGGGTTGTCGATTCGCTTCTGGCAATGGACCATCCGCTGTTCGAGGTGGTCATCGTCGACAATGCCGCGTCGTCGCTGGACACCTGGCGCTACGTGGACACCCACCACGACCCGCGCGTGCGGGTGATCCACGCATCGGTGCCGGGACTGGCCGCGGCCCGTAACCGTGGTCTCGAGGCGGCCCGCCACGACATCGTCGCGTTCACCGACGACGACGTGGTGGTGGACCGACACTGGTTGAGCTGCCTCACCCGGTCGTTCGCCGATCCCGCCGTCGGGTGCGTCACCGGTCTGGTACCCGCCGCGCAGTTGCGCACCACGTCGCAGGTGGTGTTCGAGCAGCGCGTCGGATGGTCGTCGAGCCTGGCCCGTCGCGCGTACCGGCTGAGCGACCGCGACGAGCACGGTGCACTGTTCCCGTTCCGCGTCGCCGACTACGGCACCGGCGCCAACTTCGCCGTCCGACGCAGCGCCGCATTCGAACTCGGCGGCTTCGACGAGGCGCTGGGCGCCGGGTCACCGACCCGGGGCGGCGAGGACATCGACTGGTTCGTCCGCACCCTGGTCGGCGGCCACACGCTGGTCTTCGATCCGGATGCCATCACCTGGCACCAGCATCGGGAGGACGACGCGGCACTGCTGTCGCAGGCGCACGGGTACGGACTGGGGCTCGGGGCGTGGCTCACCAAGGTGGCGCTGGATCGCCGGCTGGCGCCACTGGCGTTGTCGCGGTCCGGAATTGCGTTGCGCCACCTGTTGACGTCGGTCGGGGCACGCTCCGCCGGGGCCGACGAACGGCCGGAAGGGGCCGCACCCATGTCAGGGCCCGGCACAACCAGGGCACGCGCCGCCAACCACGACACCGTGTCCGGCGCCGGCCGCGAGGAGATCTCCGGTCTACTGGGCGGGCCGCGCGCATTGCTGACGGCACGTGCGCAGGGCCGCAAGGCCGCACCGTTCCGGTCGTTCGCACCCCGGATGCCGGTGGTCGCGGCGGTCGACGCGCAAGGAGGCCCGTCATCGTCGCAGTGATACCCACCGGTTCCGCCGGCTCCGTCGACGCCCCGACGGAGCCGATCGGACTCCGCGCACCCATTCCGCTCGGACCCGCGGTTGCCGCGGCGTCCGGTGTGGCGGCTTTCGTGTCGCTCATCCCGCTGCCGGCCCTCGTTCGACTGATCCTGTTGGCACCCATGATGATCGGCGGTCTCGGTGCCGCCGTCGCCTGGCCGCTGCGCCTGCCGACGCACCTGCGCATGGCGCTGTATCCCACGGTGGGGATCGCCGCTCCGATCGGGTTGACGACGTCGTTGCTGTGGCTGAGCAGCTATTCTCCGGCCGCGGTGACCGCCACGTTGGCGACGGTCTGCCTCGTCTCGGGTGTGCTGGGTATCCGCCGGTTCGGTGTCGACCAGACGCGAGACGACCTGCGGCAACGCCTGTCCCACCTGCAACTCGGGCGACGACTACGCGGGATCTCGGCATCGCGAAGGATGCGGACACTGTCGACCCTGATGGTGCTGTGGCTCGTCGGGCTCGTGTTGGCGTCGGGGGCCGACGCGGGGCTGTTCGGGTTGCTGTTCACCCCGGGCGGGGCGGTGATGGCCACCGCACTGGTCGGCACGGTCATCGTGTTCATGTGGTGCGTGATCTCCGACGACACGGTCGGCGCGACGTCGGCGATCGGCGCCGCGATCGTCATCATCCGGTTCCCGGTGTCACTGCTGACCGAGGTGCCGATCTACGCGTGGACCTACAAGCACATCGGCCTCGTCGACTTCGTCGGCGACACCGGTTCGCTGCCGCCGTCGTTCGTCGACATCTACACCCGCTGGCCCGGGTTCTTCGCCGGCGCCGCCTGGTTCAGCGCGGCGACCGGGATCGATCCGATCGATGTCGCGCACTGGTTCGCGCCCGTCATGCACATTTTGCTGGCCGCAGCGATCTGGGGTCTCGCACGCGCCCTGGGCCTGTCGGTGCGCGCGGGCCTGATCGCCGTGATGTGTGCCGAACTCGTCAACTGGGTGGGTCAGGACTACTTCGCGCCGCAGTCGGTCGCGCTGCTGCTGGCGGTGACCGTCATCGCCCTGTTCGCCGGATCCCGAACCCAGACCGCCGCGGCCTACTTCGCGATCCCCCTGGTAGGTGTGATCGCGGTGAGCCACCAGCTGACACCGGTGTGGGTCCTCGGCTGCGGCGGGCTGCTGACCCTGCTCAACCGGGTACGGCCGATCTGGTTGATCGCGGCGTGCGGCGGAGTGTGGCTGGCCTACATCCTGCCGCGGCTGTCGTCGGTCATGAAGTACGGCCTGTTCACCGGCTCCAATCCACTCGACAACGCCCGCACCAACATCGGCGGCGCCACCGGCGACTCGGCGGCGCGCTCGTTCACCGAGGCCGTCGACCGCGGTGTCGCATTTGCCGTGTGGTTGGGCGCCGCACTCGCTTTCGTGTACCTGTGGCGACGCGGGCGGGCCGACTGGGCGCTGCCGGTGGTCGCGTTCTCGCCGATCCTGCTGCTCGCCGGACAGAGCTACGGCGGCGAGGCCATCTTCCGCGTGTTCCTGTACTCGCTGGTCGGCTGCAGCATCCTGGTCGGCGCCGCACTCGCGCAGATCCTGCCCGACCGTACCGACCCGGCACCCTCGATGCGGCGCCCGCGACTGCGGACCACCGTGGTGACCGCCCTGATCGGCATCGTCGCGGTCGGCGCGTTCCACGGCTACTACAGCGGCTGGTCCTACAACGTCATCACCAAATCTCAAGTGGCGCTGAGCCGGGAGATGCTGTCCGAGGCCGAACCGTCCACGGTCATGGTGCGGATGGCGCCGGCGGGCTGGCCGGAGCGTCCGAGCGGCGACTACGTGCGGATCGCCGAGGCCAATCCGGGCTACGACCGCCCGCTGGTGTTCCTGAAGAACTCGCTCTCCCGCGGCTTCCCGACCGACGAGGACATCGAGTTCCTCGACAACCTCGGCCGATTCGCCGGCGGCGGCTTCTATCTGATCCTGCCGCGCCAGATGTCGGTGTACAGCGACTACTTCGGATACTTCCGCACCGGCGCGATCGACTCGCTGATCGCCCGACTCGACTCCGAATCCAACTGGCGCCGTGACCACTCCGATGCGGACACGATCATCTTCCGCTACGAGCACGTGCCCACCGAGGACGAACCATGGTGATGCGGGCGGGGGTGACGCGGACGGGGGTGACCCCGACCCTGCTGGACCGAGCCGCGGGCGACGCGCGGGTCGTCGTCGGCATGGGCCCGTTGACGCTGCCGTCGCGCGACGAGATCGCCGACGAATTCGTGCGCCTGGCAACGGTGTCGGCGGGCAACCGGCTCGGCCTGCACCGTGATCGACGAACCGGTGGGCGGCGGTGGCACCACGATCCCCGGATGCTCGGCGAGTCGGTCCGCAGCTGGTCCGACGACTTCCCGGGCACCGACCACCTCGACCTCGCGGACAAGCTGACCCTGTTGCGCCGTACCAGGCCGACCCCGGACGGTCTGCGGGTGTACGTCGCCGGCGATCATCTGATCACCGATCTGCCGCACGCCGTCTTCGGTGGCGGCATGGTGGTGCGGCTCTGGGTGTATCTGTCGCAGTGTGCATCTCGTCCGACACCCGACTGGGCGGTGACACCGGCGCAGCGTCCACACGTGCTGCGGGCGATGGCCCGGCATGTCGCCGGACGCCCACGCAGCGTGGCCGAACTGTTCGCCGAGGGACGGCACAAGGTGCCGGAAGTCACGGGCGGCGACGACGCACCGTCCGGCTCGACCAGCGACATGCAGTCGACGGCGTTGCCGAGCACCGTGACCGGGTATCTGGACGTGGCGCGACGCGCGGAGCTGCAGAAGTGGCGTGACGCCAACACGCCCGGGTGCTCGATGGCGGTGCTGCTGATGTGTGTGCTGACCCGCGGATTCGCCGCCGCCGGTGTGGATCTGGCACCCACCGCGCACGTGGTCGTCGACGCCGGCCGCTACGACCGATCGTTGGCGCACTACCTGGGCAATGCGGCAGTGGGACTGAATCTTCCGTTCCCCCGCCCGAACGATCCGACCGTGCTGCAGCGCGAGTTGTCGGCGGCGATGGCGTCGGGCCGTCCGCTGGCCGCCATGCTGGCGATCTCGGCAGGCGAGCTCGCGGCGTCGACGCGACACCGTCTGGGACGACCTGACGAACAGCATGTCGAGCCGGTCGCGGAGTCGTCGGCGACGTTGTCGTTCAGCCATCTCCTCGGCCTGGACGCCATGCCGGACGGCCACTGGGTCGGCGGGTTCGACGCCCACCGCTTCGCCGCCGTCAGTGACCCGGTCGGTGCGCGCGGGATCGCGCTGCTCACCCCGAAGATGCGGGACCGCTACGACATCTCGGCGTCGTTCGACGCCCGCTACCACGAGCCGGAGACCATCCGGCGGGCGCTGCACCTCGCGACCGCCGATCCGGTGGCGATCCTCGACGCGCCTGCAGCCCTCGACCTGGGAGAGGTCCCGTGACCCCACGCTTCATCCGACGCCCCGTGCACGCCGTCGGGCGCTATCTCCGTAACCTGTTCCGGGCGCCGAACGGCGCATGCCCCGTGCCGATCTGGGTCGCCGCCGGGTCGGTGGCCGTCACGGCCCTGTTGGTGGCTGCCGGGATCGACGCCGCGGCCAGCGGCAAGCTGCAGTCGAACGATCTGGTGGCCCTGCAGACCGACCTCGGGCTGGTCGCGTCCGACGACTTCTCCGGGGCCGCCGGCACATTGCCGAGCGCACGCATGTGGAACATCCGCACCGGTGACGGCGGGTGGGGCAACGACGAGAAGCAGACCTACACCGACTCACCGGACAACGTGTCGCTCGACGGCGAGGGCAATCTGCGGATCGTGGCCCGCCAGGACGGCGACGACGTGACATCGGCGCGGATCGACACGCTCGGCAAGCTGGACACGTCGAACGGTCTGCTCGCGGTGCGGGCCCGGATGCCGGAGGGCCAGGGGATCCATCCGGCGATCTGGATGCTCGGGTCGGGCCTCGAGGTGGTCGGATATCCGGAATCGGGCGAGATCGACATCTACGAGCACGTAAACTCGGTGCGCGACAACTCGGTCGGTGCGATCGGACCGCGCACCGACCTGTCGGTCAAGGTGCCGTGGAAGGTGCAGCGACGGCTGCCCGAGGCCCTGGCTGGCACACCGGGCGAATACCACACGTACTGGGTGTACCGGGAGCCCGGACTCATCCAGATCGGCCTCGACGGCACAACCGTGATGGAGCTGACACCCGACGACATCCCGCCGAGGTCGGTGTGGGTGATGGACGACCCGTTCTTCGTCGTGCTGAATGTCGCCGCCGGCGGCGAATGGCCGGGCCCGGTCGGCGATTCGGCACTGCCCGCCGAGATGTCGGTGGACTGGGTGAGGATGTACGGCTGATGCGAGAACACCTGCACCGCTTCGCCTTCTGCGCACTGGCCGTCCTGGCGGTCGTGGTGGCCGGCTGTAGCAGCCCGCCACCTGCGGACGATCCCGGAGCGGGGATCGTCACCGACGACCTCGGCCCGGACATGCGCGCCTACCGCGAGGACAACGCCGAGCCGGCCGGCATCGTCGTCTGGTTTCACGGGATGGACTCCGACGGAACCGAATTCGGACACAATCCGAAACACCGACATTTCGCCGAACCGTTCCTGCGGGACGGGTGGGTGGTGGTGTCGGCGTCGGCCGGCGGCAATTCGTTCGGCAACGAGACCGCGATGACGGACTATCGGCGGCTGATCAACCGGGCCCGAGCCGAATACGGCACGCGTCGAATGCTGTTCGCGGGCGAGTCGATGGGGGTGCTGCCGGCGCTGCGGCTCTATGCCGAGCCCGAGTTCGCCGGGATCGTCGGCCTCGTCGGGGTGTCACCGCTGACCGGTCTGCCACCGACGCTGCGCGGTGTCGACTTCATCGTCGACGCCTGGGACGGGCCGGTGCCGCAGAGCGCAGACCCGTTGTCGTCGAAGGCAGCCGTGTACGAGCAGCGGCGGATGCTGTTCTTCTACTCGACCGGCGACACCGTGGTCCCGTCGGCCGCCGGTGCCCGCGCGTTCGCGATCCGCTTCGGCAAGGCCGCCACCGTCACCCTGGAGATCTGCGAGGGCGACCACGTGGACGGCAGTTGCTACGGCGGTGACGCCGCGCTCGCGTTCGCCGAGCACGACCGGCGCTGATCGTGGCCCGGATGTCCGTGCACATCACCGCAGAGCGTGCCCGATTGGATTATCCAGTCGACGGTGCTGTGCGGTGATGCTCGCGGTCCCGCGGCGCGGACATTAGTGAGTGGCGGCGGTCCAGCGGCCGGTGGCGAAGAACTCATAGAGCACCGCGATCGCCTCGGCGGGGTGGAATCCGTGCTCCGCGAGCCAATCGTCGTCGAAGTAGGTGTTGGTGTAGCGGTCACCGGAGTCACACAGCAGGGTGACGATGCTGCCCGGGCGACGCTCCGCAGCCATCTCCGCGACGATCTGCAACGCACCCCACAGGTTGGTGCCGGTGGATGCGCCGACGCGCCGCCCGAGGCGTTCGCTGATCACGCGGGCCGTCGCGATGGACGCATCGTCGGGGACGCCGATCATGCGGTCGATGACCTGCGAGACGAACGACGGCTCCACCCGCGGTCGGCCGATGCCCTCGATGCGGGATCCGGCCCCCGACGTCAACGCCCCGTTCGCGGTGTCGTAGGCGGGCAGGAACACCGAGTTCTCCGGGTCCACCACGGCCAGCCAGGTGGGGTGGCGCCGATACCGTACGTAGCGGCCCAGGGTCGCCGACGTGCCGCCCGTGCCGGCGCCCACCACGATCCAGGTCGGGATCGGATGATCCTCCTCGGCCATCTGCGCGAAGATCGACTCGGCGATGTTGTTGTTGCCGCGCCAGTCCGTGGCCCGTTCGGCCATCGTGAACTGGTCGATGAAATGTCCACCGAGTTCGGCCTCGAGTCGCAGAGCCTCGTCGTACACGTCGCCGGCACGTTCCACGAAGTGGCATCGGCCGCCCTCGCGTTCGATCAGCGCGGTCTTGGACGGCGAAGTGTTGGAGGTCATGACCGCGATGAACGGGACGCCGATGAGTTTCGCGAAGTACGCCTCGCTGACCGCGGTGGAGCCCGACGACGCCTCGATGACCGTGGTGCCCTCGGTGACCCACCCGTTGCAGATCGCGTAGAGGAACAGCGACCGGGCCAGGCGATGTTTGAGCGAACCGGTGGGATGGGTGCTCTCGTCCTTGAGGTACAGCTCGATGCCGGTGTCGCGGCCGTCGCCGTCGGTCCAGCGCGACCATTCCGGCAGGGCGACGCGATGCAGGTGGGTGTCGGCGCTACGATGGCCGTCGGCCTCGATCAGCCGGACCGCGTTCTCCGACCAGGCCCGATCGGCGCGATGGTCGACGACTCTGGTCGGCTTCACTCGGGCTCAGTCCGATTTTCCGCGCAGACGCGACTGCAGATCGTCGTGACGCTTCTGCCGCGCGGAGTCGACGGCCGCGATCTGGCCGTTCACCCGCAGTCGGATCTTCTTGAACAGGACCAATCCGAGCGGCAGTGCGATCAGCACGCCGAACACCGCGGCCACCAGCAGAGGCACCTCGACCCCGGCGAGTGCTCCGATGCCCATGATCAGCGCCGCGACCACCACGACGAGCGCGAGACGCGCGAGTGTGTAGAGCGCCAGCCATAGCGCCACCCCGCCGGCCGACCCCGACGCGTTCTGCCCACCCTGATTCTGGGGCGAGCTGTTCTGTCCTGTCACGAATGACCCTTCTTTCCTGTCACCGATGACCAGGGTACTGGGCATATCGGGCGGGGAACCGACCCCCTTGATGGCGGTCGGAGCGGGAGGCGAGCGGGCGTCATCAACCGATCCCTGAGGAGCCCGCGAGGAACGAGCGGGCGTCACGAAGGGTCGCCCCAATCGAGGGCCGAATGCCGGTTTTGCACTCTCTTTACCAATTGCTGACCGTTCGAGTACCCGGCACTGCGGCGTGTATCCATGTAGTGAATCCCCCAGATCGCCCATTCTTGCAGGCGGAGATGAGAGGAACACCGTGACGATCACCGATACCGCCGGAATCATCACCCCCGGCATCGCGAGCCAGCACACCCTGACCCCCGGTCAGGTGGCGGCCATGTTCAACGTCAACCCGAAGACTGTCGCCCGCTGGGCCAGCTCCGGCCTCCTCGGATCCATCCGGACCCCGGGCGGACACCGGCGTTTCCGCGAGGCCGACGTCGTCGAACTGCTGAACCGCCGTACCCACTGAGCGGGGATTTACCCGCGCCGCGGGAACCTCACGTACGCTGGTTTACGGGAGGTTGCCATGACGTTTCTGTTTGCCTTGATCGGCATTGCAGCGATTGCTTTTCTGTTGTGGCGTGCGTTCGGCCCCCAACTCGGAGAGTCGGAGGAGGGTGGCGGTCAGCCGCCGCGTCGACCGACGAAACCGAGTGGTCCGGTCGGCCCCGACGACGATCCCGACTTCCTACGTGACCTCGACCGCCGGACCCGTGGCACCAACGGTTCCGAGGGCGAGGACGCCTGATCGGCACCGACGCGATCTGACGGCGCGAACCCTACCCCGAGGTAGGGTAACCTCTTGTCAATTACGCAGTTCGGCTGAATCTGCGACTGGCGGAAGGTGCACGGAGATCAACGCTTCCTCGGGGAATGGTCGACAGTGACAACCGGAGATTCGCGCCGGTCCACGGCGCAGGACGATGATCCGAGCTTCGCAGAGAAGCTCGGATATCTGTTCGAGCATTCCCGTGACGAGAACGGCCTCCCCTACACCGGGAAGAAGATCGCCGAACGCGCAAATGCCCTGGGCTACTCGTTGTCGGACGCCTACATCTCCCAGCTGCGCACCGGGAAGGCCCGCACTCCGTCGTTCCGCACCGTCGAGGCGATCGCGCGGGCATTCGAGGTCAGCGTCACATACTTCCTTGCCAACCCGGACGAAGACCTCGAGCGGGTCCGGCAACAGCGCGACTACGTCGAGATGCTCGCCACCACCGGAACCCACCTCTCGGGCATCGATGTGCGGGCGATCTGCCCGGACACCATCGACGTCCTGATCGAACTACTCAAGGTGGTCAAGGGTCAGGCACAGGCCCAGGGCAACACCGGTCCGCTGCCCGAGGAGGGCCAGAACTCCGCCTGACCGGCCCGGGATCTACAGTTCCCCGCTACAGGCCCGCGCTATCTACAGTCCGGCGTACGAGTGCAGCCCGGACACCACCAGGTTGATGATGAACAGGTTGAACAGCATCGCCACGAATCCGGCGATGTTGATCCAGGCCGCCGAGTTGTTGCGCCAACCCGCCGTGGCCCGGGCATGCAGATACGCCGCGTAGATCACCCACGCGATGAACGACACCGTCTCCTTGGGGTCCCAGCCCCAGAACCGGCCCCACGCGGCTTCCGCCCAGATGGCACCGCAGATGACGCCGAGACCGAACAGCGGGAATCCGAAGACCACGCACTTGTAGGCGAGGCGGTCGAGGGCGTCGGCAGTCGGGATGCGGTCGACGATGCGTCGGAGACCGGCAGTGATACCGCGGCCTGTCGTCGCATCGTCGGCGTCGTCGTCGGATGGCAGCTTTCCCCAGCGCAGCTTGACGATGTAGAGGATGCTCGCGACGCCGGACACCAGCAGCACGCCCGACGAGATCGAGATGATCGAGACGTGGATGGCCAGCCAGTACGACTTCAGGGCCGGCACCACCGGGGCGGCCTGGGTGTAGAGCCACCGGCCCCCGATGAACATGAGCAGCGCGGTCGGCAGCAGCACGAACGACAGCAGCGGCCGGTTCTCCGGCTTGCGCAGCACGACGAGCCCCGCGACGACACCGGCCGCGCAGGTCAGCGAGATGAACTCGTACATGTTGCCCCACGGCGCGCGGTCGGTGGCCAGGCCACGCAGCACGATCGAGGCGATGTGGGCGGCCAGACCGACGAAGACCACCGGGTAGGCCATGGCGGCCATGCGTTCACCGCCGCGGCGGCGGGGCTTCGGTCCGTCGACGCGGCCGGGCGCGCGGTCGTCGACCGCGACCGGAGCCGATCCGGCACCCACGAGCTGCGCGGACGCCAGTTTGCGTCCGCGTGATCCGGCCAGCGCCGCGAGGAACAGGATCATCGCGAGCACGTAGACGGTGATCGCGGTGCCGAACAGCAGGTCCGAATAGCGCGCGAGCGTCTCGTCTACCTGCATCGAGCCCGTGTTCATGGCACCCGTCCTCTCGTGTTGCCGGCGCTAGAGGCGCCGGGTCCGCCTCGGCGTGCGCGCGGCGTCCGGGTCGGCGGGGTCGATCACCAGGCGGCGTGCCTGATCCTCGAATCCTTCGCCCCAACCCGCCTGATCGGTGCGCGCCAGACCGGCGATTTCTACTACAGTACGTCGTTTGGCCGGGTTGTCGGAAACCGTGCCGTCTGCCGCCGGCAGCGCGACCACCCGAGCCCAGATACGCCGGCGGCGGATGAGCAACGACACCAGCAGCCCGCCGAGCATCACGATCGAGCTCACCAACACCCAGATCTGGGCGGGATCGTGGGACACCTGCACCGACACCCAGCGCTGGTAGCCGTCGAACCGCACCGAGGTGCCGTCGTCGAGCTGGTGCGACTCACCCTGCCCCAGATTGACCTGCGCGCGTTGCTGCAGCCGGCCCTGATCGATGAGCGACTGGTCCAGCGCATACACGTTCTGCGGCATGCCGGTGTCGAGTCCGGTGTCGCCCTCGTAGATGCGGATCGCGACGTGCGGGTCGTTCGGCTCCGGCGACGACGACGTCAACAGCGTGCCGTGGAAGTTCGCTGTCGGTGCGAACAGCCCCTCCACCGCGATCTGGTGACTGCGCCGTTCGTCGGGGTTCGGGTACAGGCCGGCCGGTGTGTCGAAGCGGGCCGCGCCCGACGACATCATCGTCTGCAGTTCGTCCGGGACGAACGGCACCGTCTGGGTGCGCGACTCCCCGTTGGGGAAGGTCACGGTGAAGGTGGGAGCGAAGCCGTTGCCGAGCACGTAGACGCGGTCGCCGGCGACTCGCAGCGGTTCGTTGACCCGAACGGTCGAGGTCGGCCAGGTCGACGCGTCGGCCGACGGGGTGCCCTCGGCGTAGCGGACCTGCGCGGTGTACATGTCGGGCTGACCGTTGGGCAGGAACGTCGCCTCGAAGTCGTCGATCCGGATGCAGAACGGCGACAGGTCGGTGCCGTCGACCAGGTTCCCGGCGCGGAAGGAGTCGTAGACGGCGGTCGATGTGTTGCACAGGCCCTGTTCGCCGTCGGCGACGAGGCTGCGGGTTCCCTCGTAGCCGTAGAGCTTGCCGAGCGCGATCGACACCAGCAGCGCGAGCAGCGCGAAGTGGAACACGAGGTTGCCGAACTCGCGCAGGTAGCCCTTCTCCGCGGAGACCTCGATGACGGACTCCGCTGGGGCGCCCTCTCCCGTCGATCGAGTAGCCCCGGAGCTTGCGGAGGGGCGTTCCCCCGTCGATCGAGTAGCCCCGGAGCCTGCGGAGGGGCCATCCCCCGTCGATCGAGTAGCCCCGGAGCCTGCGAAGGGGCGTTCCCCCGTCGATCGAGTAGCCCCGGAGCCTGCGGAGGGGCGTATCGAGATCACTCGCCGCCATCCACGCAGATTGCCCGAGATCCGCTCCGCGATCTCCTCGGGTTCTCCGTCCACCTCGATCGTGATGTGTCGCGGCAGACGCGACAGATTTCGCGGCGCGGCAACGGGTTTGGCGCGCAGCGTGTGGAAGTGCTCGATCATCCGCGGCGTGAGGCAGCCGACCAGCGAGATGAACAGCAGTACGTAGATGGCGGTGAACCAGCCGCTGGAGAAGACGTCGAACAGTTGGAGACGGTCCATCCACTCGCCGAGCCAACCGCGGTCGGCTATGTACTCCAGCGTCTTCTGTTCGTTAAGTGGTCGTTGTGGCAGCAGGGCGCCGGGGATCGCCGCGAGAGCCAGCAGGAACAGCAGGATCAGCGCGGTGCGCATCGAGGTGAGTGAGCGCCACAGGTTGCGCGCCGGCCACAGCACCCGGCGCCGCACCCAGTGCGGGCGGCGTGGCCCCGGCGCGCCGACGGTGCCGCGGGAGTCGGTGGTCACCTCGGTCATATCGGCAGCTCCGTGTCGGTGATGAACGCGTCGCGGACCCACACGATGAACTGATCCCACGCGCCGGTGACCAGGGCGACGCCGACGGCGATCAGCATGATGCCGCCGAACACCTGGATGGCGCGAGCGTGGTCGCGCAGCCAGCCGAGGCTGCGTAGCGCCCATGCGGAGGAGAACGCGAGCAGCACGAACGGGATGCCGAGGCCGGCGCAGTAGGCGACGATCAGTGCGACGCCCTTGGCGGCGGTGGCGCCCTCGGTGCCGCTGGCGGTGGCGATCACCGCGGCGAGGGTGGGACCGAGACACGGTGTCCAGCCGAGTGCGAACACCGCGCCGAGCAGTGGCGCCCCGACGATGTTGGACATGCGCCGCGGCGCGAACCGGAACTCGCGCTGCATCGCCGGGACCAGGCCGATGAACACGAGGCCCATCACGATGGTCACCACGCCGCCGATACGTTGCAGCAGTTCACGATTCACCACGAAGGTGCTGGTGATGCCGAGGACGGTGGCGGTGGCGGCGACGAAGATCACGGTGAACCCGAGGACGAACAGCGCCGCGGCGACGGCGACACGGGAGCCGCCGCGCTTGGCGGGTTCGCCCACGGCGACCGCCGGCGCCTCGGCCCCGACCAGCCCGGCCAGGTACGAGAGGTAGCCGGGCACCAGCGGCACCACACACGGTGAGGCGAACGACACGAGGCCGGCGATCATGCAGGCGGCGAGCGCCAGCAGCAGCGGCCCGGAGGAGACGGTGGTGGCGAAGGTCTCGCCGATGGCGGCCTGAGGGGCGAGGGCGGTCGACGCGGCGATCATGGCGCGGCCTGTGCCGGGGCCTCGGCGGCGACGCGCCGCACCACGGCGTCGAGTTCCTCGGCGGTGACAGCCTTGAGGAACACGACGGCCGGACGGTGCTGCCGGTCGAGGACGACGGTGGTGGGCACCACCGAGGTCGGGGTGGTGAGGGCGGCGAGGGTGAGGCCGCCGAAGTCGTAGATCGACGGGTAGCCGACGTTGCGGTCCGCGACGAAGTCCTGGGCGCTCTGCCGGTCGTCGCGCAGGTCGATGCCGAGGAATTCGACACCGAGATCCTTGGTCTGCTCGTACACGGTCTCGAGGTCGTCGGCCTCGCCGCGACAGGGTCCGCACCAGGAACCCCAGACGTTGACCACGACGACCTTGTCGCGGAAGCGGTCGTCACTCAGGGAGAGCGGTTCGTCGGTGACGAGGTCGGGCCCGGACAGCTCGGCGATCTGCTTGCGCTGCTCCGGCGGGTAGGTGATGACGGTCTGCCCGCCGGGTGAGACGAACTGGAACGTGTCGCCCTGCGCGACCGCGTCGTCGCCGGTGCTGCAGCCGCTGGTCACCACCATCACGGCCGCCAACATCGTCAGCAGCAGGGAAAACTTGCGCACGCTCGTCCTATCGCACCGGCCCGGTCACGCCCCGGTGGCCAACGGGTCCGAGGCGCCGGCGGGCTCGGAGTAGATGATGTCGACGAGTGCGTCGTCCTCGTAGATCAGGCTGGTCAGCGACGCCAGCGAGCACTGCCGACGGCGCGGGTCGTGCCAGAGCCGCTGCCCTTCCAGGAAGCGGCGCAGGGTGTAGACGGGCAGCTGGTGACTCACGCAGACGGCCTCGTGGCCGCGGGCGGCGTCGCGGGCCTTGTTCGCGGCGGCCAGCATGCGGTGGGCCAGTTGGATGTAGGGCTCGCCCCACGACGGGGTGAACGGGTCGCGCATCTTGGGCCAGTGCCGCGGCTTGCTGAGCGCGCCGTCGCCGACGGAGACCTTGAGGCCTTCGAAGACGTTGTCGGCCTCGATGAGTTCGTCGTTGGTGACGACTTCGAGGCCGTGCCCGCCGGCGATCGGGGTGGCCGTCTCCTGTGCCCGCTGCAGCGGCGACGCGAAGACCGCGGCGATGTCGTGGTCGGCCAGGGTGTCGGCGACCTTGTGTGCCTGGATGCGACCGGTGTCGGAGAGTCGGAAGCCGGGCAGCCGGCCGTAGAGGATGCCTTCGGGGTTGTGCACTTCCCCATGCCGCATCATGTGGACGATCGTGTTGGTCACTACTGCTCCCCCGCTGGGTTGACAGCTGCGGCGGCCGCCGAGGCGGCGGCCGGCAGTGCGTCGGCTATACGTGAGAAAGCATCGTCGTCCAGCGCGGCGGACACAAACCAGGCCTCGAATGCGCTCGGCGGTGCGTACACGCCGCGGTCGAGCAGCGCGTGGAAGAACGGCGCGAAACGCCAGGTCTCGGTCGCCTTGACGCCCGCGTAGTCGACGATCTGGTCGGACGAATCGGTGAAGAACACGCTGAGCATGCTGCCGGCGCGTTGCACCCGGTGAGCCACGCCGGCGGCGTTGAGGGCGTCGGTGAGCAGCGCGGACAGGCGGTCGGCGTTGTCGTCGAGGGTGCGGTAGGCCGCTGCGTCGGCCGCGCGCAGGGTGGCCAGGCCGGCGGCGACCGCCACCGGGTTCCCGGACAGCGTGCCCGCCTGATAGACCGGGCCGGTCGGGGCGAGGCGCTCCATCACGTCGGCACGACCGCCGAACGCCGCGGCGGGCAGGCCACCGCTCATCACCTTTCCGAAGGTGTAGAGATCGCCGCCGACACCGTCGAGGCCGTACCACCCGGACGGGCTCACCCGGAATCCGGTCATCACCTCGTCCATGATCAGCAGCGCGCCGTGTCGTCGGGTGACCTCACGCAGCCCGGCGTTGAAGCCGTCGTGCGGTGCGACGGCGCCCATGTTGCCGGCGGCGGCCTCGGTGATGACGGCAGCGATGTCGTCGCCGTGTTCTTCGAAGGCCTTGGCGACGGCCTTGAGGTCGTTGTACGGCAGCACCAGGGTGTCGTGGGCCGAGGCGCCGGTGACGCCCGGCGAGGTGGGCAGGCCGAGGGTGGCGACTCCGGACCCGGCGTCGGCGAGCAGCGCGTCGACGTGGCCGTGATAGCAACCGGCGAACTTGATGACCTTGGACCGGCCGGTGTAGCCGCGGGCGAGCCGGATGGCCGACATGGTGGCCTCGGTGCCCGAATTGACCAGACGCACCTGCTGGACCGGGTCGACGCGGTCGATGATCTCCTCGGCCAGTTCGACCTCGGCCTCGGTGGGAGCGCCGAACGACAGGCCGCCGGCGGCCGCCTGCTGCACCGCGGAGACGACGGCAGGGTGGGCGTGCCCGAGGATCATCGGACCCCACGAGCAGACCAGATCGATGTAGTCGTTGCCGTCGACGTCGGTGAGTCGGCAGCCCTGCGCTGAAGCGATGAATCGCGGGTCGCCGCCGACCGCGGAGAACGCCCGCACCGGGGAGTTGACCCCTCCGGGGATGACCTGGGCAGCTCGACGGAACAGAGCAGCGGAGTTCGCGGCGACTTCAGCGGATCGGGTCACGGGCTCCAGTGTTCCAAACGGCCGCGACGCGGCCAAAATCGTTCAGCATGCTCTCAGTGAACGACAGGTGGCGTGATGTCGGTCACGTGATCCTGCGCGGGCTACTCACGGGACACATTCGTCCAGTAAAACGCTTACATCGCATTTGTTCGGTTCGGGGGGTTGTGCAAATGGTTCGGTCGGGGAATTCTGCGCGTCTGCGCATCGCTGTCTGTGCGTCCGCTGCGGCGCTGTCCATCTCGCTCGCGGTGCCGGCGGTTGCCGTGGCGGGCGACGGTTCGTCGTCGCAGGGCGGGCATTCCGGGAGCAGTTCGTCGAAGGGCGGCAAGGAGTCCGGGGGCGGCAAGGGGTCCGGTGGGGACAAGGGCTCCGGCGGCGGCAAGGGCTCCGGTGGGGACAAGGGCTCCGGTGGGGACAAGGGCTCCGGTGGGGACAAGGGGTCCGGTGGCGGCAAGGGCCACGGCGGGGATAAGGGCCATGGGGACAAGGGGTCCGGTGGGGGCAAGGACCACGACGGCGGCAAAGGCCATGGGGGTGGGAAGGACCACGGGGACAAGGGCCATGGCGGCAAGGGCGGCCACGGGGACAAGGGTCATGGTGGCAAGGGAGACGGCGGCAAGGGCGACGGTCACCATCCGAAGCCGAAGCCTCCGGTGAAGGACGAGGACTGCGAGCCCGACACCACCGAGACGCCTGATACTCCGACCACTGTGCCTCCCGCTCCTCCGACGGAGACTCCGCCCGTCGAGGTGCCGACGACCGAGGTGCCGACTCCCGAGCCAACGACTCCGGAGACCACCGCACCCGAGACCACGGCGCCCGAGACCACAACACCGGAGACCACGGTCCCGGAGACACCCACGACCGAGGTGCCGGAGACGCCGGCGCCACCGCCGGTCGAGACCACGCCGGAAGTCCCGACCACCGAGTCACCGGAGGCGCCGGCACCGGCCGTCCCGCCGATCGTGATCCCGCAGTGGCCGACGATCGAGATCAACATCGGCGGTGGGGGCGGCGGCTCGATCGTGATCCCGAAGGTCGACCTCCCGCAGGTCGAACCGGGGCACACTCCCCCGACGTCGGGGCCGGGCGGCGAGGAGATCACGACGACCACGGGCACCCGCGGTGATGTGGTGTACGGCTACACCGATGACCAGGGCGAGTACAAGCCGCTCGCCTACCGCGACGGGCTGACCTTCCACACCGGCGCCGACGTCACGTCGGGAACCGAGACCTCGTCGGGAGTCGCGCTCGCCGGGCTCGGGGTGGCCGCCGCGGTTGCGGTCGGAGCCGGCGTGGGCTGGCGACGACGTGCTCGTCGCGGCTGATCGACCGCCGGACTCGTTGCCACGGGCTATGGTTTTCCGTTGCGCTGCAGCAACGTTCCTTGTCGGGTTGTGCCTCGGTCTCGCCGCGTGCACCGATGCGCAACCGGCAGGCGACGTCGTCGCGAGCACTACCCCGGTCGTCGTGCCGGCAGCCGACCGGCAGGATGCCGTGCCCGCGTCGGAGCCTACCCGCTTGATGATCGCGCCCATCGGCCTGGACAAGCAGATCCGCGTACTTCCCGAGTCGGTGTGTCCTACCATCGATCCGCCGACCCTGTCCGACCCCTATTGGCTGGAGTGCCGCTCGCAACCGGGAACAGATTCTCCGGGAACGACTTTCATCGCAGGGCACGCGGTGTCCGGTGGTGACGGCGTGTTCAACGATCTCGAGGACGTCGCGGTCGGTGAATCGGTGACGGTGGCGACCCGGACAGGCGTGCTCACCTATCGTGTGTCGTCGGTGCGGGCGTACGGCCGCAACGGTGAGATCCAGAGTGCGCCAGAGCTTCGCGAACCGATACCCGGTCGACTCTTGCTCGTCACATGTCGACTCGACGACGCGGGTCTGACCGACGAGAACCTGGTCGTGCAAGCCGATCTCGTCGCCTCGAGTGCCGGGAAATAGCGCCACACCCCTTGATCGAGTAGTCCGAGCCGCACCCTCCAGCCGGTGGTCGAGTAGTCCGAGCGCACCCCCACCCGGTGGTCGAGTAGTCCGAGCCGCTAGGCGAGGACGTATCCGCCGGATTGAGCCTGTCGAAATCGAGACCTGGGAGCCAGCGAAACCTCCTGCACCACCGAACTTGTCACACCTAACCGATATCCTGAACCCAATCGAAAAGCGCAGACCCAACGTTATCCACAGGCCTCCGCTCACCCGACCAAGTTGTCAGACCTAACCGATACCCTGATATCAGTTTCGTTCCCGCCCATCAGTTCCCACTCACGAAAGGCCTGGCGTGTTCACCTACATCGATCGCCCCGCTCCACCTACCGTCGGTCGAGTAGTCCGATCCGCAACTTTCATCCGTTGGTCGAGTAGTCCGAGCCGCCCTCTTCGTTGGTCGAGTAGTCCGAGCCGCTAGGCGAGGACGTATCGAGACCTCGAAACCTATTGCACCAACGAACTTGTCACACCTCACCGATATCCTGAACCCAATCGAAAAGCGCAGACCCAACGTTATCCACAGGCCTCCGCTCACCCGACCAAGTTGTCAGACCTAACCGATACCCTGATATCAGTTTCGTTCCCGCCCATCAGTTCCCACTCGCGAAAGGCCTCGCGTGTTCACCTACACCGACCCCACCGCCGACGACACTCTGCTGTCGTCGGTCGGTGCTGAGGGGTTGGGGGCGTTCGCGCGCGACGCGTTGCGGTTGAGTCGACAAGCCGAAGCACGCGCACTGCTGATGGCCTACCGGATCGGCGAAAGAGCCTACAACGAACGACTGTTCGGTGCTGACGGCCGCCACCGCATGATCTTCGGCCAGACCGCCCGCAACGCCGCGGTCGGCGAGATCTCCCTGGCGTTGCGGATCAACAAAACCAAAGCCGGCGAATGGTACTCACTCGGCGCGTCGCTGCAGGAGTATCCGAAGATCCGGATGGCCTATCTGGCCGGCGAGTTCAGCACCCACCGCATGTCGGTGATGGTGCATGCCGCCGACATCGCTCCCAAAGGCGATCTGCGCGACCAACTCCCCGACCCGGACGACACCACCGACAGCGACGAGCCGGCGGACGAGCCAACCGATCCCACCCTCGACGACCTCCTGGACGAGGCCGACGACACCGATCCGGATGCCGAGGTGCAGCCCGAACCGCAACCCGACGCTGATGAGCCGGTCAGTTTCGAAGACCTCGCCCTGGAACTGGGGAATCGGGCCTCGACTGACACCGCCCTGCGTGACGATCTCGCCGACGCGGTGATCAGCCTCGACCCGGACGGGGCGGCCGAGTCGCGTGATGCGATTGCCGAAGCGTTCGAGAACATCACCTTCAGCAATGAAGCCGGCGGGCACATGAATCTTGATGCCTGTATGCCTGCTGAACACGGTGTGCATCTGCGTGACCGCATCACCCGGCTTGTCGCGGCACGCGTCTGCAAGAACGATCCGCGCACCCTTGGCCGTCAGCGCATTCTTGCGTTCGGCGAGATCGTGGGCATCCCTGGCGCAACCCTGGCGTGTGAATGCGGCGAGGACACCTGCACCGCCGGACAAGCCCGCACCAAGCGCGGCAAGCGGACGGCGGCGCCCAGCACCGGCACACCCGTTGACCCGCAGGGTGCATCGCGGAACGATGCGACCGATACCGCCGACACCACCGGCAGCGACGACCGTGAGGCCGACCCGAGCAACGACGATGTCTACGAGGACGACAGTCAGTCGGCGAGCAGCGCGTCTATCACCGCGCCCACCGATGCCGAGCCGGCCTCGCCCGCGGAGGACCGCGACACCACCGACACCGCGGACGGCTCCGACAACAACGAGATCGCCGACACCGGCAGCGAGACCGCGGCCGACGACATTGCCAACGTCGACAGCGCTGACGATGGTGTGGTTCCCCCGGAATCGTGGAGGACTCCTCTATGCGGCTTTGGGTTCGGTGCGCGCGGCGTTCTCGTAGTCGACCGGGCTCACCATCCCGATCGCGCTGTGGCGGCGTTGGTGATTGTAGAAGC
>NZ_JAZDUE010000020.1:0-99267 GCF_036350515.1 Gordonia prachuapensis
GCCGCATCCACACCGTCATCGTCGACATCGACGGCCACCCGCTGACCGCACGCACCCCGCTCGACGACGACGCCGAAGCGATCATCGCCGCTATCAACGCCAGGCACTAAGGAGGTCCAACTCAGGTTCGAGCTTCTGGTAGCCGCGCGGGAGGATGTCTTTGAGTTCGGGGTTGGCAGCCTCGATTGCCTTGATTGCCTCGTCGACTGCCTTGCCAATGTCGTCGCCCTCTGGCAGGTCATTGAGGTACGAGAGCCGCGACTCGGCGGGGACATACAGCACCGACTTGGCCTTGTAGTCCGCGATCGTTGCAGGGTTGCGGGCAGATGCCGTTGCCTCGATTTCGCCGCGGACAGCCTCGAAGCGGTTCTCCGCGTAAGCGAGGAACACTAGGCCGAGAACCGGGTTGCGATACTGCACCGGCGTCAACTTGGAGTTGGCACGCAGTTCGTCGGCAGCGGCCCAAAGGGTGTTGCGCACCTTGGCGAGGTCGGTCGTCTTCAACCATGTTCCGTTCTCTCAGGGCTTAGACGTCACGACGCATTCTGCTGCCCAGCGCACTGTCAGGCACCAGAAGGACGATGGCGTCTCACTGGCTGCACGTATTGAATGAAGCGTGCGCACCTTAGCCGTCTCGACGCATTAGATCGTATAACCGCTGCGGCGGGATGGAGTCGGGATGCTCGTCGTGGAGCCTCGGCGTGGCGCACCCTCGGCTTGCTGATTTGCACGCCGAACTGCTTTCCGGCACCGACCTGTCGCGCAGGGTCCGCACGTCGACCTCCTGGTGACGGCTAGTCCGGGAATCGCACCCCATCCGAGGCCGGGTCGATTGAACGGCGCAAAACAAAAGGCCAGGCGCATTCCGCAACCTGACCTGATGTACCGCTTTGAGCTGAACTGCTCCGTGGTGGGCGAAGGGGGACTTGAACCCCCACGTCCCGAAGGACACTGGCACCTGAAGCCAGCGCGTCTGCCATTCCGCCACTCGCCCGTGGCTGTCCGCGTGAGACTGGAAGACGATAGCAAGGGCGGGGGTGCGGAAGCAAAACACAGTTCTCGGGTGCCCAGTGGACGGGATCTGGCGCACAGTCGACGGGAAACGGCACCCAGTCGACGCGAAACGGCGCCCAGTCGACGGGAAAGGGGGCACAGTCGACGGATCGGGACGCGCGTTTGCCGAGGTAAATGTACCCATTCGTGATCGGAAATACACGGGTATGCGCTGGTCAGGGGCTATGCGGCGGGTAGGGTGGACCCCACGACGTCGGTGAGACTGATGTTGCAGGCGTTGCTGCATTGACGTCAACCCGGGCTCAAAGGGCAGAATCGGTATCATCTATCAAGGCCATACGCACGGCGACACGCCACGACCGTGTGCACGACGCCGCGAAGGGAGGGTCGCCGGTGGGTATTTTGCAGCGTATCGAACGCAAGCTCGAGGGAGCTGTCGACGACAGCTTCGCGCGAGTCTTCGGGGGCCAGGTCGCTCCCCAGGAGATCGAGAACGGACTCCAACGCGAGGCCCAGGAAGGTCTCCGAGATCTCGGTGACGGCGCGATCCTGGCGCCGAACAGCTACTCGCTGGCGTTCAGCTCCACCGACTTCAAGCACGTCGCGGCCGACTACGAGCTCAATCGCAAGACCTTCTCCAAGCACCTGGAGAACTTCATCGCCGACAACGGTTGGCAGACCTACGGCCGGGTCGTCGTAGAGTTCGACGAGTCACCGTCCTTGCACACCGGTATCTTCCGTGCCCACGGTGCGGTGAACCCGGATGTCCGACCCCGTCCGATGTCGCCCGGCCCGCAAGAACCTGCGCCGCGCGCACACGCAGAACAGCACCCAGGAAGTGCACACCGACAAGTAGGAGCCCCACAAATGACCAACAACCCCGGATACGACCAGCGCAGGGGCAGTGACCCGGCGTATGACCAGGGTGGCCAGCAGGGTGGCTATGACTACCAACAAGCGGACTACCAACAAGCGGACTACCAACAAGCGGACTACCAACACGCCGACTACCAGCAGGCCGGCTACCCACAGGGCTATGAGCAGCAGGGTTACGACCCGGCCTACGCACAGCAGGGCTACGGCCAGCCCGGGTACGACCAGGGCTACCAGCAGGGGTACGACCCCGCCTACGCACAGCAGGGTTACGCCGACCAGGGTTACGCACAAGGGTATGACCAGGGCTACGCACAGCCCGGCTACCCGCAGGGCTACCAGCAGGGCGGTTACGACCAGGGGTATGCCGACCAGGGGTATGCGCAGGGCGGCTACGACTACCAGCAGGGCGATTACCAGCAGGGCTACGGCCAGCCCGCCTACGGTTACGGCCAGGGTGGCTACGACCAGGGATACGGCCGCCCGGCCGGCTACGCGCCCGCCGCGATCACGCTGCTCCTCGAGGACGGCAGCAACCGCACCTTCCAGCTGCGGGAGGGCTCCAACATCATCGGCCGCGGCCAGGACGCCCAGTTCCGACTTCCGGACACGGGCGTGTCCCGCCGGCACGTGGAGATCCGCTGGGACGGCAGCGTCGCGATGCTGACGGACCTGAATTCGACCAACGGCACCACCGTCAACGACCTGCAGGTGAGCAGCTGGGAACTCGCCGACGGCGACCGTATCCGCGTCGGCCACTCCGACATCACCGTCCGGTTCCAGTAGTCACCTGTCATTCACCCGGTCTCTCACAGCGAGACCGGGCGTTGATACTGAACTGTCACATCTCGATGCCGGCGAAACCTCAGTCTGCCCATAAGATGCAGTCGGGTCCGTTTCTACGACCGGCGCCCGGGGTGGAACGAGCGGGCCGAGAAGTGATGGCGCTGGAGGTGAACACTTAATGCAGGGCTTGGTGCTGCAGCTGACCCGAATCGGGTTCCTGCTGCTGCTCTGGCTGTTCGTGTACGCCGTCATCCGGACCCTGCGCGCCGACATCGCATCGGCCGGCGGGAACCGTCTGACGCGACACACGCGGGCCGACAAGCGCGACCGGTCCAACACGCGCGCCGCGCGGGGATCCGCGCGCTACCTGGTCGTCACGCAGGGCACTCTCGCCAACACCCGCATCACCCTCGGTACCCAACCGGTGCTGCTCGGTCGTGCCGACGACTCGACCCTGGTCCTGACCGACGACTACGCCTCCGAGCGGCACGCCCGGCTGTCCCGCCGCGGAGACGACTGGTACGTCGAGGATCTCGGATCCACGAACGGCACCTATCTGGACCGGTCGAAGGTGACCACGGCGGCGCGTGTCCCGATCAACACGCCGATCCGGATCGGCAAGACCGTGATCGAGCTGCGCCCGTGACCTTGGTACTGCGCTATATCGCGCGAAGCGACCGAGGTCTGGTCCGCTCCAACAACGAGGACTCCGTGTATGCCGGGGCGCGGCTCCTCGCGCTCGCCGACGGCATGGGCGGACACGCCGCCGGGGAGGTCGCCAGCCAACTGGTGATCCAGGCGCTGCGCACCCTCGACGACGACGAGCCCGGCGGCGACCTTCTCGCCCAGCTCGACCGGGCCACCCACAACGGCAACTCGGCGATCGCCGCCCAGGTGGAGCACGCTCCCGAGCTCGAGGGAATGGGCACCACGCTCACCGCGATCCTGTTCGCCGGCAGCCGGATCGGCCTGTGTCACATCGGCGACTCGCGCGGCTACCTGTACCGCGATGGCCAGCTCACCCAGATCACCCGCGACGACACGTTCGTGCAGACCCTCGTCGACGAGGGACGCATCACTGCCGAACAGGCCCACTCCCATCCGCAGCGGTCGCTGATCATGCGGGCGCTGACCGGCCAAGAGGTGGAACCCACCCTCACCATCCGCGAGGCCCGCGCCGGTGACCGTTACATGCTGTGCAGCGACGGACTGTCGGATGTGGTCAGCGAGGAGACCCTGGCCGACACCCTCGGGTCGATCCCGGACCACAAGGAATGCGCCGACCGGCTCATCGAACTCGCGCTGCGTGGCGGCGGTCCCGACAACGTCACCGTGATCGTCGCCGACGTCGTCGACACCGAATACGGCGACTCGCGGCCCATCGTCGGCGGCGCCGCCGGAGACGACGACGACTACACGCCCAATCCGTCCACCGCGGCCGGTCGCGCAGCGGCACTGCGGCCACCTGCGGAGAAGCCGCAGCGACCCACCATCATGGCCGACGATGACAGCCCGCCGCCGCACCGGCCGTGGCGCCGCTGGGTGTTCGCCGGGACCGCGCTGGCCGTCATCGCACTGCTCATCGCCGGCTTCTTCGTCACGAGGGCGATGGTGCGCAACAGCTACTTCGTCGGCGCCGAGAACAGTGAAGTGGTGATCTATCAGGGGTCTCCGGACCAGGTGCTGTTCGTCGACCTGAGTTCGGCCAACCAGACGGTCTGCGTCACCGGTCTCGATCAGGAGCAACCGCAGGTGGAGTTCGTGGACTACCAGTCCTCGGACACCTGCACCCCGCTGCAGACCTCGGATCTCGCCGAGCTCGACCGCAATGCGGTAGAAGGCAACTCGATCCGCAACATGCCGCTCGCCGACGCCGAGGACCGCGTCGAGCAGTTGACGTTCCTGCCGCTGTGCCCGGAACCGCTGCCCGCGCCGGCACCCACACCGTCGCCGGCACCCCGCCCCGGACAGCCCGAACCCAGCCCCGCACCGGCCAGCAGTCCGGCGCCGGTCACCACGACCGAGTCGACCTCGACGTCACCGCAGTACGACAACGACGGCAACAAGATCTGTCGGGGCCACTAGATGAGTGAATCGTCCGCGACCGTCCACGCACCACCGCGCCAACCACCCGAACAGACCGGCCGCACCGCCGAGATGCTGCTGCTCGGTTTCGCCATCGGGCTGGTGACGGTGGCACTGCTGATCGTGCAGTCCGCCCAGGAACAGACCATCACCTGGGACCTGGCGAAGTACGTGCTCGCCTACACCGCGTTGTTCGCGGTCGCGCACCTGGTGGTGCGCCGGTACGCACCGCACGCCGACCCGATCCTGCTGCCGGTGGTCGCCGTCCTCAACGGGCTCGGTCTGGTCTTGATCCACCGACTCGACCTCGGCACCGGTGCGACCGGTGAATCCATCAACACCACCGACGTCACCAACAACGCCGACCAGCAACTGCTGTGGGCGGTGCTGGGCATCATCGCGTTCTCGGCGGTGCTGATCTTCATCCGCGATCACCGCACACTGTCGCGGTACGCCTACACCCTGGGCCTGGCCGGCCTTGTCCTTTTGATCATCCCGGCGGTGCTGCCGTCGTCGATGTCGGAGATCAACGGCTCGAAGAACTGGATCATCCTGCCGTTCTTCTCGATCCAGCCCAGCGAGTTCGCCAAGATCCTCATCATCATCTTCACCGCGGCGTTCCTGGTGTCCAAGCGCGATCTGTTCACCACCGCGGGAAAACACTTCCTGGGCATGGACTTCCCGCGTGCCCGCGATCTGGGACCACTGCTGGTGGCGTGGTTCGTGTCGATCGCCGTGCTGACCTACTCGTCGGATCTCGGTAGCTCGCTGCTGATCTTCTCGACCATCCTCACCATGGTCTACGTCGCGACCGGACGGGCCAGCTGGCTCGTGCTCGGCGTCTCGCTGTTCGTCGTCGGCGCGTTCATCGCCTACCAGATCTTCGGTCACCTGCAGGTCCGCGTGGAGATCTGGCGGGATCCGTTCAGCGACTTCGACGGTTCCGGCTACCAGATCGGGCAGAGCCTGTTCGGGCTGGCCACCGGCGGACTGTTCGGCACCGGATTGGGTTCCGGGCGGCCGAACATCGTGCCGTTCGCCAACACCGACTTCATCATCGCCACCGTCGGTGAGGAACTCGGCCTCACCGGGCTGGCCGCGGTTCTGGTGCTGTACATGATCTTCGTGATGCGCGGTCTGCGCACCGGCGTCGCGGTCCGCGACAGCTTCGGCAAACTCCTCGCGACCGGACTCTCCTTCACCATCGCGGTACAGATCTTCGTCGTCGTCGGCGGCGTCACCAAGCTGATCCCGCTGACCGGCCTCACCACCCCGTTCCTCTCCTACGGCGGGTCGTCCCTGCTGGCCAACTACATCCTGGTGGCGCTGCTCATCCGGATCTCCAACGCCGCACGCGAACCCGACCCGACCCGGCGTCGGCCGCCGCCCAAGAGCATCGAATCGCTGCCGACCCAGGCGGTGCGCCGATGAACAAGCAGATCGAACGGGTGTCGATCGCGGTGATCGTGATGGTCGTCGCGTTGCTGGCCAACGCCACCTACGTGCAGGTGTTCAAGGCAGACGAACTGCGCTCGGATCCCCGCAACAACCGGGTGCTGCTCGACGAGTACTCCCGGCAGCGCGGCGCGATCACCGCCGGCGGCGGTTCGGTGGTGGCGGTGTCGGTACCGACCGACGGCCGCCTGCGGTTCCTGCGCACCTACCCGCCGAACGGGGCCGAGGCGTTCGCGCCGGTCACCGGTTACTACTCGTTCCAATACGGCAGCACCGGCCTCGAGTTGTACGAGAACTCGATCCTCAACGGCAACGACGACCGGCTGTTCGGGCAGCGGTTCACCGACATGTTCGCCGGCCGCGATCCCCGGGGCGGCAACGTGGTCAGCACGATCATGCCGCGGCTGCAGCGGGTGGCCTACGACGGTCTGCGCAACGGCTGCCAGGGCGGATGCCGCGGCGCGGTGGTCGCGTTGCAGCCCAACACCGGCAAGATCCTGGCGATGGCGTCGTCGCCGAGCTACGACCCGAACCGGCTGGCCAGCCACGACCAGGAGGTCCGTGAGCGCAGCTGGGCGGCATGGAATCAACCGGGCGACATCAACAATCCGATGCTCAACCGGGCCATCAACCAGCTCTACCCGCCCGGGTCGACGTTCAAGGTGGTCACAACCGCGGCCGCGCTGCGCGACGGCGTGAACCCCGATATCCGGCTCACCGCCGCACCCGAGATCACCCTGCCCGACACCGTCACACCGCTGAGCAACTACGGCGGCCAGACCTGCCCCGGGTCGTCGGGCGGTACCGTGACGCTCTCGCAGGCATTCCAGTACTCCTGCAACACGGCCTTCGTCGACCTGACGACGAGCAAGATGAGGGACCCGATCACCGTGTTCAGTGAGACCGCCAACCGATTCGGCCTCGACGAGGAGCAGCCCGACACCCCGCTACCGGTGTCGCAGTCGACGGTCGGCGCGATCCCCGATCTCGCCGCGCTCGGCCAGGCGTCCATCGGCCAGCGCGACGTGCGGGTGACGCCGATGCAGATGGCGATGGTCGCGGCGACCGTCGCCAACGGCGGCGTTCGCATGCAGCCCTACCTCGTGGATCGGCTGCAGGCGGCAGACCTGCGTACCCTGCATACGACACAACCGGCCACGATCAACGAACCGATCAGCTCCGACCAGGCGGCGACGCTGACCTCGATGATGATCGATTCCGAACGCAACACCCAGGGCGCCGGCGGACCGGTGTCGATCGCGTCCAAGACCGGCACGGCCGAACACTCGTCGAGCTCCGACGTGGAGTCGGAGACCCCGTTCTCCTGGTACATCGCGTTCGGACCGTCGTCGAACGCTCAGGTCGCGGTCGCCGTTGTGGTGGAGAACGGAGATCCGGGTCCCGCATCAACCGGCGGGACCGTCGCGGCGCCGATCGGACGCGCCGTGATCAATGCAGTGGTGGGAGGTGCAAGCTGATGACGTTGCAGAGCGGCACCACCATCGCCGACCGCTACCGGCTGATGCGGCTGATCGCGACCGGTGGCATGGGTCAGGTGTGGGAAGCCCTCGACGCCCGACTCAATCGGCGGGTGGCGGTGAAGGTACTCAAGGCCGAGTACACCCACGACCCGGAGTTCACCGCACGGTTTCGGACCGAGGCGCAGACCACCGCCAAGCTCAATCACCCCGGCATCGCCAACGTCTTCGACTACGGCGAGACACCCGACCGCGGCGGCGGCGAACCACTGGCCTACCTGGTGATGGAGCTCGTCGACGGTGAGCCGCTGAACTCGGTCATCTCCCGGATGGGTCGACTGTCGTTGACCAACACCCTCGACATGCTCGAGCAGACCGGGCGGGCGTTGCAGGCCGCGCACACCCAAGGGCTGGTGCACCGCGACGTGAAGCCGGGCAACATCCTGATCACGCCCACCGGGCAGGTCAAGATCACCGACTTCGGCATCGCCAAGGCGGTCGACTCGGCGCCGGTCACCCAGACCGGCATGGTGATGGGCACCGCGCAGTACATCTCCCCGGAGCAGGCCACCGGCGACGAGGCGACCGCCGCGTCGGACGTGTACTCGCTCGGCGTCGTTGGCTACGAGGCGCTGACCGGTCGGCGGCCGTTCCTCGGGGACGGGGCGATCACCGTCGCGATGAAACACATCCGGGAGATGCCGCCGCCGTTGCCGAACACCGTTCCGGGCAACGTGCGCGAGCTCATCGACACCACGATGGCCAAGGACCCGAAGCAGCGCTACGCCAACGGCGGCGAGTTCGCCGATGCGGTGGCCGCCGTGCGCGCCGGGCACCGTCCGCCACGTCCGGGCATGATCGCGGGCGCCGCGGCCGCCGGTGCCGTGGGTGGGGCCGCTGCCGCAGCCGCGATGCGCCCGTCGCAGACCCGCGCGATGACCGGGTCGTCGACGCAACCGTCGACCGCACGCACCACCAGCCGCCCGCCGAGCCGCCCGATGCCGCCGGCCGACGACAACAGCTGGACCACCGGGCAGAAGGTGCTCGCCGGGGTCGCCGGCGCGTTGCTGCTCGCCGCGCTGGTGCTGATCGGCTACTGGTTGCTGAACCTCGACTCGTCGTCGCCGGAGGCACCCGCGACGTCGTCGACGACCACGATCACCGAGACCACCACCGCGGTCCCGGAGACCACCGAAGAAGAGGTGGAGCCGGAACCGGAGACCACGACGCGGGAGCGGCCCACCACCACGGAGCCGACGCCGGAGCCGACCACCGAGGAACCGACCGTCACCGACACCCCGCCGGACACCACCGATCCGGGTGCGCCGACCGCGGAGCAGCCGGTGTTCCCGTCGTTCACGATCCCCGGGCTGTCGGACCGCACTGATGGCGATAATGGATGAGGTGTCGGTTGTGAGGACGGTCCAGGGTTGCCCGCCGCTGGGCGGTGCACCGGATCGGAGCTGTGAAAGATGGTGAGCGCAAGGTGATGTCGACGCCGCACCATCTCTCCGATCGCTACGAACTCGGGGAGACGCTCGGGTTCGGTGGTATGTCGGAGGTCCATTTCGCCCGGGATCTCCGACTGCACCGTGATGTGGCGATCAAGGTGCTGCGCGCCGACCTGGCCCGCGACCCCACCTTCTATCTGCGCTTCCGCCGTGAGGCGCAGAACGCCGCCAAACTGAACCATCCGACGATCGTGCAGGTCTTCGACACCGGCGAGGCCGAGACCGAGGACGGCCCGTTGCCGTTCATCGTGATGGAGTATGTCGACGGGGACACGCTGCGCGACGTGCTGCGGTCCAACGGCCCGGTGTCGCCGCGTCAGGCCATGACCTGGATGGCGGATGTGGCTGCGGCGATGGATTTCTCCCACCGCAATGGCATCGTGCACCGCGACATGAAGCCGGCGAACGTGATGATCGACAAGGCCGGCGCGGTGAAGGTGATGGACTTCGGCATCGCCCGGGCCATGAGCGACACCACGTCGACGATGACGCAGACGTCGGCCGTCATGGGGACCGCGCAGTACCTGTCGCCCGAGCAGGCGCGCGGCATCAAGGTCGATCCGCGCAGCGACATCTACTCGATGGGCTGCGTGCTGTTCGAACTCCTCACCGGTCAGCCGCCGTTCACCGGCGATTCGCCGGTCGCCGTCGCCCATCAGCATGTGCACGAGGACCCGGAGTGGCCGTCGTCGATCCGCACCGAGATCCCGCGGGAGCTGGACTCGGTGGTCCTCAAGGCGATGAGCAAGAACCCCGCCAACCGGTATCAGTCGGCGGCGGACCTGCGGTCGGACCTGATCAAGGTGCTCGCCGGCGGCAAGCCCTCGGCCCCCATGCTGATGTCCGACGAGGACCGCACGGAATTCATCGACAGCACCTCGCGTCGCTCGTTGACCGACTCCGGTCCGCGCCGGGTGGTGCCGGCCGGCGGGTCGCATCGTCGCGAGGACACCGAGGATGTGGATCCGCCGCAGCGGCGCCGGTTCCGTGGGCTGGTCGTCGGGGCGATCGCCCTGGTCGCGGCGTTGGTGACGGGATTGCTGTTGTGGTCGCCGTGGGGGTCGGACACCGCGCGGCAGATTCCGGTGCCCGCCGTTGTCGGGATGCCGTCGGCCGAGGCGCGTGACAGCCTGCGCGAGGCCGGTTTCACGGTCACCGAACTCGAGGAACCGAGCTTGGAGGTGGCCGAGGGATCGGCCACCCGATCGGCGCCGGCGGAGAACGTGCTGGCCACCGAGGGTTCCGAGATCACGCTGTATGTCTCGTCGGGTCCGCAGCGCCATCCGATGCCCGACCTGCGGGGTCAGTCACCCGACGAGGCCACCGAGGCGCTGCGCGTCCTCGGGTTCTCCAACGTCCGCACCGACCGGGTCGACTCCACCCCCGAGCTGTTGGACCGGGTCACCGGGACGACGCCCCCGGTGGGCACCGAGGCCCCGGTCAACGGCGCGGTCGTGGTTCACATCGGCAGCGGGCCGAAGGAGGTCACCGTCCCCGACGTCACCGGGCAGACCGAGGAGGCGGCCCGCACGGTGCTCGAGCAGATCGGTTTGGAGGTGGTCGCCGTCGCCGGGGACTCGCAACTGCCGGCCGGTCAGGTCGTCAGCAGCTCCCCGGAGGCCGGCGCGACGGTCGAGCAGGGTTCGACGGTGCAGATCGTGGTGTCGCGCGGGAATCTCTTCGTGATGCCCAACCTGCGGGGCCAGACACCACAGCAGGCCCGGGCGCGACTGGTCGCCGCCGGCTGGGAGGACAACACCCTCACCCGCACCAACCGCAACGTGCCGATCACCAGCCCCGACGACGGCCGGGTCATCAGCCAGACCCCGGAACCGGGGTCGCGGGTGCGCAAGGACGGGTCGGTGTCGATCGTGGTCGGTCAGGCCAGCCTGCTGCCCGGCTGACGCCGCTGGATCAGCCGAGGGCGGCGGCCATCTCGGCTTCGAGCACGTCCACCCGGGACTCGGGGATGTCGATGCCGCATACCGCGAGCCAGTTGGCCAGCATCCGGTGTCCGCCTTGGGTGAGGACGCTCTCCGGGTGGAACTGCACGCCGTGGATGGGCAGCTCGCGGTGCGCCATCGCCATCACGATGCCCGACTCGGTCCGGCCGGTGACAACGAGTTCGTCGGGGATGGTCTCGGGTACCACCGTCAGTGAGTGATAGCGGGTGGCAGTGAACGGGCTGGGCAGGCCGGCCAAGACGCCGAGGCCGTCGTGCACCACCTGCGATGTCTTGCCGTGCAGCAGCTCGGGTGCGCGGTCGACGGTGCCGCCGAATGCCGCGCCGATCGCCTGATGGCCGAGGCACACCCCGAGCAGCGGCATCCCCGTCTGCCGCGCCACGCCGACCATCGGGATGGTGACGCCGGCGCGCTGCGGGGTGCCCGGGCCCGGGCTGAGCAGCACGCCGTCGAATCCGTCGACGGCCGCGGCGGGGTCGGTGAGCTGCGGGTCGTCGTTGCGCCAGACCACGGCCTCGACACCGAGTTGGCCCAGGTACTGGACCAGGTTGTAGACGAAGCTGTCGTAGTTGTCGATGACGAGGATGCGGCCCGCCGCGGCCCCGGATCCCTGCTGCACAGACGGCTGATTCACCCCGCCAGGCTACCCCGGGACCCATCGGGCCGGTCCACGGGATTTCCCGGTGCGTGAAGTGGCGGAATGCGGCGTTGCCGGGTCGGCGACCAGGTGAGATACCGTAGAGGAACACCTTTTGCGAGCGACGGACCGCCGCCCGGCGGATCATCCCGGTACTGTCGCGCCCGACAGACAGCCCGACGAGCTGTTCAGCACTACAGAGGAAGTCATGCCGAAGTCAAAAGTCCGGAAGAAGACCGACTACACCATCAACCCGGCCAGCCGGACTCCGGTGAAGGTGAAAGCCGGGCCGTCGAGCAACATCTACGTGTGGCTCATGCTCGGCCTGATGCTGTTGGGCCTGGCCTGGCTGATCGTGTTCTACCTGGTCGCGACACCGACCGCGCTGGGTGCCGAGGGCGAGATCCTGAACTGGATGTACGAGCTCGGCCCCTGGAACTTCCTCATCGGATTCGCGCTGATGGTGGTCGGCCTGCTGATGACGATGCGGTGGCGCTGACGCGGCCGGCGCTGACATTTCCGCCTGCTCACACCCGTGTGATTCATCCACACTGTGGAAATCACATGTGTGTAAGTCATCCCCACTGTGAGTAACACCTGTGGATAACTTTGCCGACTTGTCCACACATGAGTGGGCGACGCCGCGCCCGGCCGGCGCTGCCCTGGGAATCGGTGGCGTGTTCCTTCTGGTCGCCGCCGTCTTCGCAGCCGGCGACCCGGCCGGGTTGGTGCTGATGGGGGCCGCCGGGCTGCTGCTGCTCGCCTTCTCGGCTTATGCGTTGACCGTGCGTCCGCGTCTCGCCGTCACGACCGCGGCGGACGGTCAGCCGGCCATCTTCGTCCGCACCATCGGCGGTTCGCACACGTATCCGCGGGACCGGATCGACCGCATCCGGCTCCTCGACTTCCGTCGGATCGGGCGGCGCACGGGCCAGCTGGAGTTCGACTTCCTCCACGACGACGCCGCCCCGATCCCCCCTGCCGACGCGCTGCGCGACGACACGCGCCTGGTGGTGTTCAGCCGGTGGGATCTGGGCGCCGACCTGGGAACCGTCGCCGATGAACTACGGCGAGCCGGGTTCGTGGTGGAGGACCTGCGGAAATAAGGGCAGTCAGCCCACGTACACCCGGATGCCGCCGTAGGACATGCCCACCACGACACTGACCGCGAGCGCCATGACCATGAGCGCCGCGATGGCGAACCATCCGACCCGTGCCGACGCGGCTGCGGTGCGCCGTTCCGGAGTGAGCAGCCACTGCGGCAGGAAGATGATCGCGGCGGTCGCGGCGGCGCCGAACACCAGACCGCCCACATGGGCGAGCAGGGAGATGTTGGGCACCGTGATCGACAGCACCAGGTTGAGCACGATGATCGAGATGACCGGGGTCGGCGAGGCCCGCGCCTTCAACACGACGACGAGTACCGCACCCATCAGCCCGTAGATGGCACCGGACGCGCCGGCATTGATCGAGACGTCGGGTCCGAAGGCCATGACCGCGGCGCTGCCACCGAGCAGGGCGGTCATGTAGACGCCGAGGTAGCGCGGGATGCCGATCGCCAACTCGAGGTCACGACCCAGGATGAACAGTGACAGCATGTTCACCGCGACGTGCGTGATGGAGAAATGCAGGAAGCCCGCAGTCAGGAGTCGCCAGTACTCGCCGTCGGCGACCAGTGGCTTGACCAGCGCCCAGTCGAGGAACAGCGACGACTGCAGCATGTCGAAGCCGCCGGCCTGCATCGCGCACAGCGCGAAGATCGCCAGGTTGAGCGCGATCAGCGTGTACGTCGCGTAGGGACGCGACGCGACCATCGGCTTCGCAACCATCGGGCGGATGCCACGGTCACCAAACGTGGGGGCCGCGACGGATCGTTGGACGCCGTCGTTGCGCAGGCATTCGACGCAGTGCTGTCCGACGGCAGCAGGCCGCAGACACTCCGGGCACGCCGGCCGTCCGCATCGACTGCAGGCCAGTCCGGTGGGACGGTCGGGATGCCGGAAGCACACCGCCGGCGGACCGGCGGTGTGCGGAGGGCCGGGGTACTGCGGGCCGGTCAGTTGATTTCGATCTTCTCGATGACCACCTCGTCGAGCGGGCGGTCGGCACGATCGGTCGAGGTGGTGGCGATGGCGTCGACGACCTGCTGCGACTTCGGGTCGGTGACCTCACCGAAGATGGTGTGCCGACGGTTCAGGTGCGGGGTCGGTCCGACGGTGATGAAGAACTGCGAGCCGTTGGTGCCGGGTCCGGCGTTCGCCATGGCGAGCAGGTAGGGGCGGTCGAACTGCAGCTCGGGGTGGAACTCGTCGGCGAACTGGTAGCCCGGGCCGCCGCGGCCGGTACCCGTCGGGTCGCCGCCCTGGATCATGAAGCCCTCGATGACGCGGTGGAACACCGAGCCGTCGTAGAACGGTCCGCTGTCGCCACCGGATGCGTTCGGCTGGCTGTAGTCCTTGGAGCCGTCGGCGAGGCCGGTGAAGTTCGCGACCGTCTTGGGTGCGTGATTGCCGAACAGTTCGACAACGATGTCGCCGCGATTCGTGTGCAGGGTCGCGGTCTGCTTCTGAGTAGTCACGTCCTCCATCCAACCACTTCTGGCGCCGGCGGGACCCGGCCATGGGCCTGTACCGGCGCAAACGACGGGCCTGTCCGGCCACTCCGAGGTGACAGGCGGTCGGGAAGGCTGGCACGCTGTTAGGCATGTCGAAGAAGTACGTGTGGGCCGGGGCGTCGGCGCTGGCTGCGGTGTTCGCGACCGGGATCACCGCGGTGGTCGTCCGCAGGTCGCGTCGGGAACCGCCGCCGGTGTCGGCGACGGTGCCGCGAGTCGAGGATCTCACCGTGGTGAGCGACGGCGAGGACTCCGGCGCTGTGGCGTCGTGACGCTGTGATGAATCAGGCAATCGCGGCGGCGGCCACATCGGCCACCGCACGGTCGGCGAACCGACAACAACGGTAATTTGGAACAGTGACCTCCGACGACAACTCACGGCCTACGCCCGAGCCGGATGACAGCCCGGCCGGTGCGGCCGGTGATGCGGCGCCCCCGAGTCCGTCGGTGGCGGCGCCGTGGGAGCGTCCGCCTACCGCACCGGTGACGGCACCGGGTGCCCGGCAGCCACAGAATCGGCCGGAGCCGCCCCGATCCGACCGGGGCGCACCACAGGCACCTCCCTCGGGTCGTTTCGGTCCACGCCCGCCGCAACCGGGTGGCCCGCCGACCGGCGGGGCGCCACGGAACCTACCGCCGCGAGGTCCCAACGGGCCTGCCCCCGGAGGTCGTCCCGGTCCCGGTCCTGCTGGAGGCCTCCCGCCGTGGAACACCGGTCCCGCAGGTCGTAACGGTCCGCCGCCCTACCGCGGTGGACCTCCGCCACCGGGCTATCGGCCGCCGCCGGGACACCGGCCTCCCCCACCGCCTCCGGGTGCCGGCCGTCCAGGTCCGCCGCCTCCGCACGGCGGGCAAGCCGGTCCGCCCCGCCCGCCGTCATCGCGGGTGTTGCCTCCCGGCGATCTTCCGACCCGCACGGTGTCGCCCGCGGTCGCTGCGGAAGTGGCCGCCCAGGCCACGCGCCAGGGCGAGTCCGCAACAGACGCCGCCACCGAGGTCCGGCCGGCGCCCTCCCCGGACGCCGACGACTTCCGGCCCCTCGACGTCCCGGAGCGGACCGAGAAGTTCGACGCTCCTGCCGAACGGCCTCAGGCGTATTCCAGCATCAAGACCGACGACAACCCGACCATCGACGACGTCCCGGAGGAACAGGTGCCCACGCGGAGCCAGCCCGCCACCGCCCGGTCGTCGCGGCCCGCGAAGTCGCGCGGCACCAACAGAACTGCGATCTGGGCGTTGGTGCTGTCGATTTTGGGGATCACCTCACCCATCGGTCTGTACCTCGGCTATCGCGCTCGCGGCGAGATCGCCCGCACCCGTGAACTCGGTGAGCCTTTTGCGCGCGTGGCCATCTGGATCGGATGGCTGTACCTCGCGGTGATCGTGCTCGGGTTGCTCACGTACTTCTGGATATCGGGGCAGGGCGCGTAGGGGCTGCTCCGTCGCGAACCGGCGCTATCGCACCACGGTTGACGCGGCCAAACGCTGCAGAGATTCCCATGTGGTCGGCAGGAACTGTTGCTGCGCAACCTTGTCCAGCGATGTCCCCGCACCGAGGACCGGCTCGTATTCCATACCGATGACCCCGGCAACCTGGCCGGTCACCGCATCGGTGAGCATGCCGGTCAGCGCCTGATGATTCAGAGTCGGTACCTGGCAACAGATCACCACGATGGTGCGCTGCAGTAGCCCGGCATGCTCCCACTCGCTGAACACCTCACGCGACCGGTTGAGCAGGTCGGGTCGAGGTCCGACGACGAGAACTGGTGTGACGTCCGATAGTTCGGGTTCACACAGCTCAGGCAGCACTGTCAGTGGACGAGCGCCCGCGTCGACAACCGGAACGGCTCCGAACCGCCAGGCATGGACGACCACATCGGTGATCGCGGCCTCCGGCGCCGGCAAGAGTCCGGTCCCCGCAGCGGTGCGGAGCAGTGCTTCGTCGCCGGTGGCGCGCAGTCTCTGGTGAAGGTCGCCGTCGTTGCCCGCGGCATCGACCCACCACGAGGCGCCCCCCAGCGAGGTGGCAGCGCGGTATTCGGCCAAGAGGGCGGATATGATCGAGGTTCCCACTCCCCCGGCCGTCCCACAGACCACCACACTGCGCTCGTTGGTCGACGGTGGTGAGACGGGACCACCGTGTCCCTGCATATCCTCGCTCATCGTCACTTCCGAACTCGGTCTCGTCCCGACAGGCGACGTGCCCGGGACCGTGCTGGCTGTGACCCGCCGGTCAGCGGGCCACAGCCAGTCTAGGGTGAATGACTCCGCGAAATCAGTTCGCGGGCGCCGTCTCCTGCGGCCACGCCACCTCCAGGCCCGGAACCGAGTTCTTGGCCTGATCGGTACGCTGCTTGGTCGCCTGCTGTGCGGACTTCTCGGCCTGCGGGCCGGAAGCGCCGAGCAGCCCGTACGGCGCAAGAGCCTGCTCCACAGACCAGTTTGCCTCTATGCCGTTGACCGAGGCGTGCACGTCGCCACGCGAGTTCACGACGTACTCGACGGCCGGCAGACCTGCCTTCTGCGCATCCTCGGGCGACAGCTTCAGTTCGAACTGGTTCGCGTCGGGGTTCGGCAGCGGCTCGGCCTCCGGCTTGTCCTGCTTCCACGGCTCATCGGGGTTCGCACCCGGATCGCCGGCGCCGAGGGTGTAAGCGGCTGCACCGCCGATCGTTCCGCCGATGACGGCGCCGGTGGCGGCGCCTGCGGCCGCGCCCGCGGCCGCACCGATACCTGTACCGATACCCGCTCCGGCAAGCGCGCCGAGTCCGATCAGCTGCCCACCAGTAGGAATATTCCATGCGTTGAAGAAGACTCCGTTGTAGATCGCCCCGGCAATCGCACCCACCGGAAGACCGATAGCCGCACCTGCGACTGCACCCGGTACCGCCATCGCGGCCGCACCGGCGGTTCCACCCGTCGCCACCCCGATGATCGTCGCTGCCGCCTGCCGCGAGGCCTCATCCGCCGGTACACCGACCGAGATCAGACCCTGTGCGATCTTGGCCTCGCCGTAGGCAGCCCAGGCGTTGATCGAGTTGACGTCGCGATCGGGCATGCCCTCGGGGATATCCGTGATGAAGTTGCCGACGCGGATCTTTTCCGGCGGCGGCGCGATGGGGCGCACCGGTGCCACCGGCTTCGGTGCCGTCAGAGGCTGCTGGGGTACCGGGTTGTAGGCGTTCTCGTAGGTGCTGGGCTCGGTGTAGACACTCGGCCCGGTCTGAGTGCTGGGCGCCGTGTAGGTGCTGGGCGCGACGTAGGGCTGGTAAGGAGCCTCCTGCGGCGGGGCCGGGATCGCGCCCGGCCCTGGGACATTCACCGGCGCGACATCTGGTGTCGGTGAGGTGCCGCCCTGCTCGGGCACGTCGGCTTCGGGCGTGATTCCGCCCTGTTCGGGCACGCTGGGACTGGTCCCGCCTTGCTCGGGTACCGCGTATGCCGCACCGGCACCGAGTCCGGTGGCGATGGTGGCCGCGAGTGCCGCGGTGGTCATCGTCTTGCGGAACGGTGCGCGACGCTCGCAGCTCTTGTGGTGGCGTCCTCGTTCTGGCGGGTTGGCCATGGTTGTCTACTCCCCCTTGTAGGTTGAATCCACGTCGGATTCGTTGTCAGGCTGGACGATTCGTCCGCTACTCCCGCTTCTTGATGGAAGCGATGTATGTCTGGCCGTCACGTTCGACGGTTGTGATGATCTGTGGGTACACCACGGATTCGGCGCCAGCACCGGGCGGTGTCTCGGTCAGATCCACGGCATAGGTCCCCGGCTCGAGCTCGGTGATCTCGAGGCAATGCTCTGTGCCGCGCGGAACTTGGGTGTCGATATAGTTCTGAAGATCGTCCTCAGAGTTCACGGCGTTCGGCAGCGCGGCTTCTCGCGCTTCGCGAGCTGAGCGAGTGACGTAATAGCCGTAGTTGAAAGCCAGGATCGCGCCAGGACCAGACTGCTGGTCACCCGGTCCGTTGCCGGTCGTCACCGAGCCGTCCGAGGATGCCGAGCAGTCGGCAGCCGAAGGCGCGGCACTCGTGGACTCCGAAGGGGTGGACTGTGCCGCGACAACTGCATTGTCTGCGGTGCCCGACTCCTCGCCGCGACCGGAGACCAGGCCGATCGTCACAGCGCCGCCGATCGCCATCACCAGGACTATGGCCGCAGACCCGATCAGCGCCACTCGATGTTTCGCGAGGAAGCTCTCCTGCGTGTCCTTCGGCTTGACCGCACGAACCCGCATCTGTTCGAACGGGTCGCCTTCTGCCGGTTCTGTTTCGAACTCGTCCTGGGTCGAGACTGCCCACTCGCCCTCTGGGACAGGGGATTCAGACCAATGCTGAGGGGACGGGGACGTCTCCTCTATCGCCGGCTCGGACGAATTTGACCGATCCGCTCCGACCACCTTTGCTGCCGTCAGCTCGCGGGCGAGCTGGTTCGCAGGAAAGCCTTGGCCCGCGGGCCAAGAAGGCACGTCATCAAACCAATTCTGAGGTCCGGTCATTGCGTTCTCCCGTCGACTGCACGCCTGAGGGAAGAGGGACACCCGAACGCAGCGCCTGGTCCGACGTGTAGGGGTGAGGGCACGAGCGGAATTGCGGCGGTGCGTCGCGAGCGGCTAGATACTCGGCAGCGTCCCATGGCTGAAGTGCGCACAAACAGACTGGTCACGGTCGCTGAATTCGACCCCCCGGGTCCCATCGACCCCCGATAACACGCATCACTATCCTCACCCCGACAATGCTTGCTGCACGATAGCGGATCGTGGTTCCGATCTCATAATCGTCTGTTGTCGGGATTGTGCCAGCTTGACCCGGGCGTCTGCCTGGACGGGAGAGCGCAGGTGGTCGGTTTCGCCGTTCAATTCATTCGTTCGGTGGACCGGCGGGGCAGAATTGCCGCGTGAGTCACGGAACGATTGTGAGGAAGCTGACTCCACCGTAGGGGACCGGAACACGGACGGGCTGGTCCGGCACGTACGTCGCTACTCCAAAGCCTGCGGGTCCTGAACCTGAAATGATCTCCTTCACAAACTTCTGCCCGGGGCGAGGTCCGAAGGAAACGGGGTGGAAAGTCTCTCGACTGAGCGGGTGATTCGGACTGATCTCGTTGAACGACAGCAGAATGCGACAGCGCGGATTACTTCGCCAACCCGGCCCGTCGCCTGTGAACCCGTGAGAGGTCACCGTGATCCGGATCTTGCCGCGAGTTCCTTGTGGCGCCACAGCACTCACATGCATCGCTCCGCGGCAACCAGCGTGATTACCGACGGTGCCAAAATTGTCGCTGTACAGCATTATTCGCGGCAACTGCGGCTCCGCCGACGCGGCACCAACCCCCAGAAGCGTCAACGCTCCCACGACGACGGCAAGCAACGCCGAGAGCAACTTACGCATGATGATCGAGACCCCCATCGAATCGTCAACAACCCGTCAAACTTAATACACGCTCGGCGCGGGATCGCAAACCGGATGCACGACGGCAGGGTCGACTGCGCGAATGACCCCGCAGCCGACCTTGGTCAGCAAAGCGGGACAACGTCTTCGGGAGCTGACATCATCACCGCCATGTCAGTCACCGCCGTATCGCTGGGCAAGTACTTGGGTTGGTTCGCCGGGTCCTACGCCGTGCTGGCGCTGATCGTCGGTGCGATCGGTGAGTTCATCGACATCGGCTCAGGCGCATCGGTGATCGTGCCGATGCTCGCAGCGATGCTGGCCGGCGACCGGTTCGTCGCAGATCATGAGCGCCTGCCGTCGAAGCCGGAGAAGCGGGCACTCATCAACGGGTCGTTCGCGATCTCCATCGTCATCGCCGCCATCACGCTGGCAGTCATGGTGGTCGCGATACCAGACCTGACAACTGCGGTCGAGGACTCGCTGGGGTGGCCGCTGACCATCGCGATTCTGGCAGTCGGCTTCGCGCTGAACTACCTGTTGATCTGGTTCGGCTACGGCCCGATGACCAAACGGATGCTCGCGAGCCGGGAGCGGAAACTCCAACGCCAGGGCTGAGAACCCCACCACCCCGAATACACAACACCACCTTGCTTCAGAAGCAAGGTGGTGTGATCGAGACGAGGTGGTGGAGCCTAGGAGATTCGAACTCCTGACATCCGCCTTGCAAAGGCGGCGCTCTACCAACTGAGCTAAGGCCCCGGGTCCGTGGTGGGCCTAGGAGGACTTGAACCTCCGACCTCTTCGTTATCAGCGAAGCGCTCTAACCGCCTGAGCTATAGGCCCGTGAACCGAAGTGAGAGATTACCCGACCGGGGGTCGCAGGAGCAAAACGGGTGGTCAGAGCCCCTCAGTCCAGGTCGGCGAGAGTCACCTCGGCACCACCCACGAGGTCGGCGCACAGGTTGTAGATGTAGGCGCCGACGGTGGCCAGAGCGGTGAGCAGGATGGCGTTGATCGCGCCGATCAGCGTCGCCCAGCCGAACACGGTGCCGGCACCGATGATGTCGCCCTCGCTGGTGGAGCCGTCGGCGGTCACCAGCGTGCCGAACGAGCTGTTGACCTGATCCCACACACCCATGCCGTCGAGGATCAGATACAGCACGGCGATGGAGATCATCCAGATGAGGAACCCGGCCACCGACAACACGGCCGCGACCTTGAACGTCGCCCACGGATCGATGCGACGCAGCTGCACCGCCGCCCGCAGCGGCCGAGCACCGATCTCGGCGGGTGCCGACCGCTGCGGCGCGGGAGTCTGCGCAGGCGCGGGATCGTTCACGTGATGGATCGCGTCCAGATTGGGGAGCTCCTCAGCCGGCAGGTCGCCACGATCGATGTTGCGCGTCGGTGACTCGACGAACTTCTCACCGCGGGTGTCGGACTTGGTGGTCGTACCGCCACGCGAGGCACCGGCCTCACGCGGATCGTCGAGCTTGGTGATCGGTGCCTGCTGACCGGCCATGCTCGCCGCCGCGGTGACGATCCCTCGCGGCGGCGGACCGGGCTGGCGCGCCGACCCGTTGGGTGCATCCGACTGGTGACCCGCCCCGTTCGGCCCGCGTTGCCACGGCGGCACCAGGCCACCGGGAGCAGTCCCCTGCTGCCCCGGACCCGAGGCCGCGTGGGGACCGGAGTCCCCGTTGCTCGGCTTCTTGTCGTCCGGTGTGTTCGGTGAGCTCACTGGCACATCCCTCATTCGGTGGTCGTATGACCCACACTAACCGCTAGCAGTGGCCGATCCCGGTCACCACTGGCCGGAATCCGGGCCTACGTGGCGGCTTCTTCGTCCTGCTCGTCCGCATTGCGTGCAATGGCGATGACGGTGGTGCCCTCGTCCAGGTTCATCAGGCGCACACCCTTGGTCTGACGGCCGGCCTTGCGGACCTGTTTCGCACCCGTTCGGATGACGCCGCCGCCCGAGGTGATCGCATACAGCTCCGAGTCGTCGTCGACGATGAGCGCACCGATCAACTCGCCGCGTCGACGGTCGTGCTGGATCGTCAGCACACCCTTGCCGCCGCGGCCCTGGACCGGGTAGTCGTCCATGCCCGTGCGCTTGGCGTAGCCGCCCGACGTCGCGACGAGCAGATAGGTGCCGTCGCGGACCACGTTGAGCGACAGCAACAGGTCGTCGCCGTTGAAGCGCATGCCCTGCACACCAGAGGTCTGGCGGCCCATCGGACGCAGCGCCTCGTCGTCGGCGTGGAACCGGATCGACTGCCCCTTCTGCGACACCAGCAGCAGGTCGTCGTCGGCACTGCACAGCTGCGCCCCGACGAGCTCGTCCTCGCCGCGCAGGTTGATCGCGGCGATGCCGCCGGACCGGTTGGAGTCGAAGTCGACCAGCTTGGACTTCTTCACCAGACCGTTGCGGGTGGCCAGCACCAGGTACGGCGCGTCCTCGTAGGTCTTGAGCTGGATGACCTGCGCGATCCGCTCCTCCGGCTGGAAGGCCAGCAGGTTCGCGACGTGCTGACCGCGCGCCGTGCGGTTGGCCTCCGGCAACTCGTACGCCTTGGCGCGATACACGCGGCCCTTGGTGGTGAAGAACAGAATCCAGTCGTGGGTGGAGCTGACGAAGAAGTGCTTGACGATGTCATCCTGCTTGAGGCCTGCGCCCTGCACGCCCTTGCCGCCTCGACGCTGGCTCCGGTACAGATCCGAGCGGGTGCGCTTGGCGTAGCCGGTCTCGGTGATGGTGACGACCACCTCTTCGCGCGCGATGAGGTCCTCGTCGCTGACGTCGCCGTCGGCGGCGATGATCTTGGTGCGACGCTCGTCGCCGTACTTCTCGACGACCTCGGCGAGCTCATCCCGCACGATCGCGCGTTGCCGCTCCGGCTTGTCGAGGATGTCCTTGTAGTCGGCGATCTCACGCTCGATCTCGGCCAACTCGTCGATGATCTTCTGTCGCTCCAACGCCGACAGACGACGCAGCTGCATCGCCAGGATGGCGTCGGCCTGGATCTCGTCGATGTCGAGAAGATCCATCAACCCCGTGCGCGCAGCCTCGGTGTTGGCCGACGAGCGGATCAGCGCGATCACCTCGTCGAGGGCGTCGAGCGCCTTGACCAGACCGCGCAACACATGGGCGCGTTCCTCGGCCTTGCGCAGCAGATACCTTGTGCGACGGACGATCACGTCGATCTGGTGCGCCACGTAGTACCGGATCATCTGATCCAACCGCAACGTGCGGGGCACACCGTCGACGATGGACAACATGTTGGCACCGAAGCTGGTCTGCAGCTGGCTGTGCTTGTACAGGTTGTTCAGCACCACCTTGGCGACCGCGTCGCGACGCAGCGTGATGACGATGCGCAGGCCCGCACGATCCGAGGACTGATCCTCGATCCGGCTGATGCCCTTGAGTTTTCCTTCGTTGACCTGCTCGGCAACCGACTGGATCAGGTTGTCGGGATTGACCTGATACGGCAGCTCGGTGACCACGAGCTGTGTGGTGCCCTTGTTCTCCTGGATGTCGACCACGCTGCGCATCCGGATGCTGCCGCGACCGGTGGTGTAGGCATCCTTGATGCCCTGGCTCCCGACAATCAGTGCGGCCGTGGGGAAATCGGGACCCTTGATCGCCTCCATACAGGCGTTGAGCAACGACTCGTCGTCGGCGTCGGGATGCTCCAGGGCCCAGAACACCGCGGCGGCAACCTCGTTGAGGTTGTGCGGCGGGATGTTGGTGGCCATACCGACCGCGATGCCGCCGGATCCGTTGATCAGCAGATTCGGGATCCGCGAGGGCAGCACCGTCGGTTCGTTGGTCTTGCCGTCGTAGTTGGGGATGAAATCGACGGTCTCCTTGTCGATGTCCCGCAACATCTCCATCGCCAGCGGCGTCAGCCGGGCCTCGGTGTAACGCATGGCGGCCGCTCCGTCGTTGCCGCGCGACCCGAAGTTGCCCTGCCCGTCGATCAGCGGATACCGCATCGACCACGGCTGCGCGAGGCGCACCAGGGCGTCGTAGATCGCGCTGTCGCCGTGCGGATGGTAGTTACCCATCGTCTCCGCAACGGGTTTCGCCGACTTCACGTAACTGCGGTCCGGGCGGAAACCGGCGTCGAACGACGCGTAGAGCAGTCGGCGGTGCACCGGCTTGAGGCCGTCCCGCACCTCCGGCAGCGCGCGACCCACGATGACGCTCATCGCGTAGTCGATATAGCTGTTCTGCATCTCCTGGCCGAGGTCGACCGGTTCGATGCGGTCGCCCTCTCCCCCGGCGGGGGGCAGTGTGGTGTCAGTCATGGGAATCTCTTTCGTTCAGACTGTCGGCGGGCGGTCGTGGTGGTTTAGAGGCTCGTACCTCAGCCACCCGGGGAATCGGCCGCGGAGGTTTCGAGGCTCGTCGCTAGCGCTCCTCGCACCTCAACCAGCGACAGGAGGTCAGACGTCGAGGAAGCGAACATCTTTGGCGTTGCGGGCGATGAAGCTGCGGCGTGCGGCGACGTCCTCACCCATCAGGATCGAGAACAGTTCGTCGGCGGCCGCGGCGTCGTCGAGGGTGACCTGCCGCAGGACGCGCACGGCCGGGTCCATGGTGGTCTCCCACAGTTCCTTGGCATTCATCTCGCCGAGACCCTTGTAGCGCTGGATACCGTCGTCGGAGTTGATCTTCTTGCCCGCGGCGCGACCGGCCTCGAGCAGGCCGTCCCGTTCCCGGTCGGAGTAGGCGAACTCCGGTTCGGACTTCTGCCACTTCAGTTTGTACAGCGGCGGCTGCGCCAGGTAGACGTGACCGTGCTCGATGAGCGGCCGCATGAACCGGAACAACAAGGTCAGCAGCAGCGTCGCGATGTGCTGGCCGTCGACGTCGGCGTCGGCCATCAGCACGATCTTGTGATAGCGCAGCTTGGCGAGGTCGAACTCGTCGTGGATGCCGGTGCCGAACGCCGTGATGATCGACTGGACCTCGGTGTTCTTGAGCACCCGGTCGATGCGGGCCTTCTCGACGTTGATGATCTTGCCGCGGATCGGCAGGATCGCCTGGTACATGGAGTCGCGTCCCGACTTGGCGCTGCCGCCGGCCGAGTCGCCCTCCACGATGTAGACCTCGCACTTGGTGGGGTCGTTGCTGCGGCAGTCGGCCAGCTTGCCGGGCAGTCCGCCGATGTCGGTTGCGGTCTTGCGGCGCACCAGTTCTCGCGCCTTGCGGGCGGCCATGCGGGCCTGCGCGGAGTCGACCGCCTTCTTGATGATGATCTTGGCCTCGGCCGGATTGGACTCGAACCAGTGCGCGAGATGCTCGTTGCAGGTCTTCTGCACGAAACTCTTCACCTCGGTGTTGCCGAGCTTCGTCTTGGTCTGACCCTCGAACTGCGGGTCACCCACCTTGACCGAGATGACCGCGGCCAGACCCTCCCGGATGTCGTCGCCGGTGAGCTTCCCGTCCTTCTCCTTCAGCAGCTTCTTGTCGTAGGCGTACTTGTTGACGGTGCTGGTGAGCGCCGCACGGAAGCCCTCTTCGTGGGTGCCGCCCTCGTGGGTGTTGATGGTGTTGGCGAACGTGTGCACCGACTCTGAATAGCCGGCGTTCCACTGCATCGCGATCTCCACCTCGTGGCCGGTGCCCTTGGCGGTGAAGCCGACCACCGAGTTGTGGATGGCGTTCTTGGTCCGGTTGAGGTGCTTGATGTAGTCGACCAGCCCGTCCGGGTAGTGATAGGTGCGGGTGCGGACCTTGGCGGCCTTCTGCGCCTTCTCCTCTTCGGACTTGATGGTCTCCGCGGCGTCGTCACCCTCGGGATCCATCTCCGCCTCGGCGACCGCGGCCTCGTCACTGAGCCGGTTGTCGGTGAGCGTGATGGTGAGTCCCTTGTTCAGGAACGCCATCTCCTGCAGGCGGCGCGCCACGGTCTCGGCGCTGAACGTGGTGGTCTCGAAGATCGAGGAATCCGGCCAGAACCGTACGGTGGTACCGGTTTTGCGGGTGGCGTCACCCTTCTCCAGCGGACTGGGCTTGGCGTTGTTGTACTCCTGCTCCCAGTGGAAACCGCCGTAGTTGATCTCCAGCTCGACGCGTGTCGACAGAGCGTTGACCACGGAGATGCCGACACCGTGCAGACCGCCGGACACCGCATAGGCGTCGGAGTCGAACTTGCCGCCGGCGTGCAACTGCGTCATGACGACCTCGACGGTCGGGCTGCCGGTCTTGTGCATGTCGGTGGGGATGCCACGACCGTCGTCGACGACCTGGACGCCACCGTCTTCGAGGAGCGTGACCTCCACCTTGCTGGCGTAGCCCGCCATCGCCTCGTCGACCGAGTTGTCGACGACCTCCCAGATCAGGTGATGGAGGCCGCGCTCACCGGTGGAACCGATGTACATGCCGGGCCGCTTGCGGACCGCCTCGAGACCTTCCAGGATGCTGATCGAATCCGCGCTGTACTCGCCCGGTTTCTTGGACTTCCGGGCCTTCTTCGCCGCAGCGCTGTCGGACCCGTTGGTGTCGTTGGTGTCGGCCACGAGGTGCGTCCGCTCCTGTTCTGTCTCGGTGAAACCGACAGGACGGAACCGGACACACGGCCTTCAGACACACGGTCCATGGACACACGCCGGCCCATCCGCGCGGTCGCGCGGACGAGATCGGTATGCATCCCGGGCATGCAACCCGGTCGATGTCCACCCCTGTCGGGACAACTGCATACATACTACTGCCTCACCCGACCAGAAACGGTCATCCGGGGCCGCTAACAACCTCACAGATCGATTTTTTTCGTTCGATGCCGAACGACTTGTGGACAAGACCTGATTCTGCCGTCTGGCGAACGCTGGCTCGCTACCGCAGACCCCTCCGTGGAACCCGTCCGGCGAACACCCTCCCCGTCACCCGTAGGTGTCGCGCGGCCCGCGGCCGGGCACGTGTCGGGGGCCCTTGCGCCACGACGGTTGCTTCGGTCCGGTGATCCGCAGACTGGTGACCATGCCGTCGCCGGCCGCGGCGGCGATCTTGGCGAGGATCTGCCCCTGCATGTAGCGCAGCTGCGTCGCCCACGCGGTCGACTCTGCCGAGATGTGTAATACGTTGTCGTGCAGCGCGGTTGGTCTGGCATGCGCGGCGACATCGGGTCCGACGATCTGATCCCAGAGTCCGAACACCGTGCCCTGGCCGATCTGCGACTGCCAGCCGCGATCACGGGCCAGGCTCCCGGCGAGCCGACCGAGCGGCTGCGGATCCCGGGAGTCCGGGCCGGACCCGGACCAGCTGCGGCGCCGCACCGTCGTCCGACGACGATCCGTGACCGGGGACGATCTGCCCTGACCGACCGACTTGCCGGCAGCGCGGGCTGCGGCGCGGGCCTCCTCGAGTGCACGCCGGGCCAGTTCGTAGCCGGACGAGTGGCCAGACGACGGATCTGCCGGACGCCCGGCCGGTTCCGAATCGCTCATCCCGCGTCCTCCCCTGGCGTGAGATCACTCACCACGGAGTGCCGTTGTCCATTGTCCTCCACGACGCCGACACTCACGCGCGCACCGCCGATCGTGTCGGGGATGTCGTCGGGTACCGCCGCGGTGACCAGCAGCTGTTCGGCGGACTCGGTGAACGCGACGAGCTGGGCGCGGCGCTGCGCGTCGAGTTCGGCGAACACGTCGTCGAGCATGATGACCGGTTCGATCCCCTCGGCACGCACCAGTTCCACGGATCCCAGCCGGAGCGCGAGCGCCAGCGACCAGGACTCACCGTGGCTGGCGAAGCCCTTGGCGATCTCGTCGCCCAGCACGATGTCGATGTCGTCGCGGTGCGGGCCGACCAGGCTCACACCCCGGTCGATCTCCTTACTGCGCAGCTCGGCGAGTCGCCCGAGCAGGATCTCGGTGATGTCGGACGCGTCGAAGGCCTCGACGGCGATCTCCGGCCCGGCGGCCGCTCGATACCGCATTGTCGCCGGCCGTGAGTGTGGCGCGATCGACGCATACGACTCGGTCACGTGCGGCCGCAGGTCGTTGAGGACCTCGATGCGTGCGGCGGTCACCTGACCACCGAGATCGGCGAGCTGACCGTCCCAGACGTCGAGCGTGCTGATCACCGAGTCGGCCTCGGACCCACCGCGCCGTAACGCGGCGCCGGCGGTCTTGAGCAGTGCAGACCGCTGCCGCAGCACCCGGTCGTAGTCGGAACGGGCTGCGGCCCAGCGTGGTCCGCGCTGCGCGACCAGTTCGTCGATGAAGCGCCGGCGGTCGGACGGATCACCGCGGACCAACAGCAGGTCCTCCGGCGCGAACATCACCGCACGCAGGATGCCGAGGATGTCGCGGGCCCGACGCGCCGGACTGCCGTTGACCGTGGCCTTGTTGGCGCCCTCGGCATTGATCTGGACCTGCACCGTCAGTTCGCGGCCGACGTTCTCGACGGTCCCGGTGACACTCGCCGAGGACGTGCCGCTGTGCACCAGCGGTCCATCGGTACCCACCCGATGCGACCGCAACGTCGCGAGATAGTTCACCGCCTCGAGCAGATTCGTCTTGCCGAAGCCGTTGCGGCCCACGAAGATCGTCGGTCCGGGGCGCAGCGTCAGATCGATCTCCCGCCACGAACGGAAGTCGCGCAGTGCCAGCTCGCGAACGAACACGTCAGGTGGACGGGGTTCCGGACTCGCCGACCGACCGACCGGCGGTGTCACGCACCGAGTGCCCGCCGAACTGATTGCGCAGCGCGGACACGGCTTTGAGTGCCGGCGAGCCCTCGTCCTGGCGGGACGCGAAGCGCGCGAACAAGGCTGCGGAGATGACATTGGCGGGCACCGAATGCCGGATCGCCTCTTCGACGGTCCAGCGTCCTTCACCGGAATCGGTTGTGTAGTCGGAGATCTCGGAGAGTCCCGGGTCCTCTTCGAGGGCGCGGACGAGGAGTTCGAGCAGCCACGACCGCACCACGGTCCCTTGGGTCCAGGCCCGCAACGTGCCCTCGACATCGGTGATCAACGGTTCGGCGCTGAGCAATTCGTAGCCCTCGCCGTAGGCGTGCATCAGCCCGTACTCGACACCGTTGTGCACCATCTTCGCGTAGTGTCCGGCACCGACCGGACCGGCATGCACGAAACCGTCCGCTCTGTCACCCGGTGGGCGCAGGGCGTCGAAGATCGGCATGACCTGGGCGACGTCCCCGTCACTGCCGCCGACCATCAGGCCGTACCCGTTGCGCAATCCCCAGACTCCGCCGGACACGCCGCAGTCGAGGTAGCCGATTCCCTTCTCCGCCAACAGCTGTGAGTGTGGAAGGTCGTCGGTGTATTTCGAGTTGCCGCCGTCGATGACGATGTCGCCGGATTCGAGGACCCCGGCCAGCTGCGTGATGGTGCTTCGGGTCGGGTCCCCGGACGGCACCATCACCCACACCGCGCGCGGCGCGTCGAGCGCGGCCACCATCTCCGCGAGGGATCCGACGTCGGAGACCTCGGGTCGCGGATCGTAGCCGACCACCTGATGCCCGGCCTCCTGGATGCGGGTGCGCATGTTGGCGCCCATCTTTCCGAGGCCGACGAGCCCGAGTTGCATTCACGTTCCTTCGGTCGGGTGGTGCAGGTTCGCCGATTTCGTGGTCGGGTCGTGCCGAGAGCGGGGGCTCAGCCGGGTAGGCGCACCGGCATCAGCAGATAGGTGAACACGCTGTCGGGTGCGACGAAGGCGCCGGACTCGTCGGCGACAGGTTCCTCGCCGCTGGACGGGCGCAGGACCGCGGGCCGGCTGGGGGTGGTGAATCCGAAGTCAACGGTCGGCACACCGATCGCCGAGAGGCCGTCCTGCAGATATCCCGGGTTGAACGCGATGGTGAGCGGCTCGCCGTGGAACTGCACCGGCAGCTCCTCCTCGGCCTTGCCGGCCTCGTCGCCACCGGCGGTGAGCACGAGCAGCCCCTCACTGAACTCCATGCGCACCTGGGCACCGCGTTCGGCGACCAGCGCGACACGCTTGATCGCGTCGAGCAGCGGCGCACTGTCGATGGTGGCGACCGCGGTGTGACTGGCCGGCAACAACTGACGGAACTTCGGGAACTCGGCGTCGAGCAGACGAGTGGTGGTGCGTTTGGTCTCGCCGAGAATCCCCAGGATCCCTTCGCCGCCGATGCCCGAGCCGGTGCCGAACGCCAGCGACACCTCGCCGGTACCGGTGCCCGCGGTCTTGGCACTCTCGGACAGGGTCTTGGCCGGGACCAGCACCGCGCCGGTGGTGCCGGCGCCGCTGGGCTGCCATTCGAGTTCACGCACCGCGAGCCGGAAGCGGTCGGTCGCGGCCAGCACCACCCGGTTGTCATCGATCTCCACCCGCACGCCGGTCAGCATCGGCAGGGTGTCGTCGCGGCCGGCGGCGACGGCGACCTGGCCGATCGCCTCGGCGAAGACCTGGGCGGGGATGGTGCCGGTCACCGCCGGCGACTCCGGCAGCTCCGGGTAGTCCTCCACCGGCATGGTCGGCAGGGAGAACTTCGCGCTGCCGCAGGTGATGGCGACCCGGGAGCCGTCGAGGCTGACGTCGACCGGCTTGTTGGGCAGCGCCTTGGTGATGTCGGCCAGCAAGCGGCCGGAGACCAGGACCTTGCCCGGCTCCGCGATCTCGGCGGCGATCGATTCCTGGGCTGAGACCTCGTAGTCGAACCCGGATACCTCGAGGCCCTCGTCGGCCGTCAGAACCACACATCCGAGCACCGGGACGGGCGGACGGGCCGGCAGGCTACGGGCGACCCAGGCAACTGATTCTGCGAACTCGTCACGCGCGACACGGAACTTCATGCTGGGTGGTTGCCCTTCTCTGTTCAGCTGCTCTCGCCACACCCACCTTCGTCCGCCGAGCACGTTCTGAGGATCGGTGGGATTTCCAGATGGGATTCCAACTGTAGAACGAGCCTGCCAGACGGGGAGCGAATGGGGGCGAAGTGCGCGGTCGGCGATCCGACGTCGGCAGGACGGTTCTCGCTCGCTGTGCACAAGAACTTCTTTTGAAAGATTCTCTTTGGAGAGGGATCCATCTCAGTCATAGGGGCTGTGAATCTGTGCACCACAGCGATTCCGCGCAGGTCATCCGGCGTCACAGTGTGTGGATGGTTCGTGGACAACACGTGAGGGGATCCGGACCGCTGTGGGCGGCGAGGAGACTGTTCGGCCTCTGTCCACGGATGGTGCACACACGGTCCACCGTTATCCCGAGGTTTATCCACAGCTGGTGATGAACCGATCGGACGCGCGACAAACCCGGGATCCGTGGGATCCCGGGATGACAAACCCTGTGGTTCGAGTTGAGAGTTGACGGTTTTCGGGTCGAAGGAACCCGTCAGACCGCGCGCTGTTTGATGCGGGCGGTGAGTTCCTGGACGTGGTCGTAGACCTTGCGACGCTCTGCCATCTCCTTGCGGATCTTGCGCTCGGCGTACATGACCGTCGTGTGGTCGCGGTCGAACGTCTCACCGATCTTCGGCAGCGAGAGGTCGGTCAGCTCACGACACAGGTACATCGAGATCTGCCGGGCCTGGGCGATGGAGCGGGTCTTGCCGGGCCCCCGCAGCTCCTCCACGGAGATGTCGAAGTACTCGGCGGTGATCGCCAGGATGCTCGCCGCGCTGACCTCCAGCGTGCCGGAGTTGGGCAGCAGCGCCTGCAGCACCACTTCGGCGAGCGCCTTGTCGAGCTCGGCGTTGTTGAGCGACGCGAATGCCGTCACCCGGATCAGTGCACCCTCGAGCTCGCGGATGTTGCGTTCGATCTTCGATGCGATGAGCTCGAGGACGTCGTCGGGGACAGCGATGTTGTCCATCTGCGCCTTCTTGCGCAGGATGGCGATCCGGGTTTCCAGATCCGGTGGCTGGACATCGGTGATCAGCCCCCACTCGAATCGGGTCCGAAGCCGATCTTCAAGGGTGGCAAGCTGTTTCGGCGGTCTGTCCGACGAGACGACGATCTGCTTGCTGGCGTTGTGCAGCGTGTTGAAGGTGTGGAAGAACTCCTCCTGGATACCTTCCTTGCCGATCAGGAACTGGATGTCGTCCACCAGCAGTACGTCGACGTCGCGGTAACGGCGCTTGAACGCGACCCGGCGGTCGTCACGCAGCGAGTTGATGAAGTCGTTCGTGAACTCTTCCGTGGACACGTACTTCACCCGCATGCCGGGGAACAGCCGCTGGGCGTAATGGCCGGCCGCATGCAGCAGATGCGTCTTGCCCAGACCCGACTCCCCCCAGATGAACAACGGGTTGTAGGCCCGGGCAGGGGCCTCGGCGACGGCGACCGCCGACGCATGTGCGAAACGGTTGGAGGCGCCGATGACGAAGGTGTCGAACGTGTACTTCGGGCTGAGATTGGCGCTCGACGGCGATTGGCCGGCCGTGGGCCGCTCGGCGAAGTAGGTCGACCAGTCCGACGCGTCGGACGCCGCCGGGCGGTCGACCCGGCCGTCGAACCCGGTCGGTGCGGTTGCCGGCGTCGGCGCGCTCGTCGGAACGGCGGCGACGGTCGGATCGTAGTGGTGGGAGGTGACCGGTGCCGGTGGCTCGGGAACGGGATCCTCCACCATCGGGGTGGCGATCCGGACGCCGAGATCCACCGGTTGACCGAGGTGTCGGCTCAGCGCGGAGCGGATCGTGTCGCGCAGATTGCGTTCGATCTGCTCCTGCACCAGCGGCGTGGGAACGGTGAGGAGAGCGAAGCCCTCGGCGAGCGTCAGTGGCTGGACGAGGGAGAGCCACGCCTTCTGCTGGCGGGTCAGCGGCTCGTGGTGATGAGCTGAGGCATCGTCGTTGAGTTCGGCGACCACGCTCTGCCAGACCTCACCGAACGAATCACGGTCACTCACCACGGTGCTGCGCCCCTCCTGCCGGAACCACTAACGACCAGCTCTGGTCACGAGGATGCCACCATGCCGCACGGGTGCCGAGTTGTCCACATGGTTGTCCACAACTGTGTACAGATCTGGGGGTAGCTCGAGATCTGGCGGCCGGAAGGGGGTCCACTGAATCGTCTCCAGTGTCGAATCTGCGCCGTTGAGTCTGCGCCGAAGTTAACAGAGTGCAGCGCCCCCGACAAAGTGAATCGGCGGATTACGATCATCGGAGTGACAACCCGCCGCACCGTGGCCGTCGGGGTCGCTCGAAACCGCCGGTGACGGCTGCCGATGTGGCCGGCGTCACCGTGATCGGGCTTCGTATCCGCTCGTTTGATTTGCGGGGGCGTACTCAGTAGTCTCGACTGGTCATCCAGGTTACGGATTTGCGTGATGGCCCAGGTCATCCACCCGACGTCAGTTCGGCACCGCACCGGGATCAGCAGACCACCAAGAAGGATGTGGTTCGCGCGTGCTGTCGGCGCGAGATCACACAGGAGCACAAGGAGTCACCCATGGCCAAGGGAAAGCGGACCTTCCAGCCCAACAACCGTCGCCGCGCACGCGTCCACGGTTTCCGCCTGCGGATGCGTACGCGCGCCGGACGGGCAATCGTCAACGGTCGCCGCACCAAGGGCCGCGCGAAGCTCACGGCCTGAGTCGACTGCGATGTCACCGGCGGTGGCGTGACCACCGCCGGTCTTTCGTATCGATGGTGGCTGCAGCGCATCGGATCTCACGTGGATCCGACTTCGATCGCACGCTGAGAGCCGGTGTGCGGGTGACGACACGTGACCTCGTCGTCCATGTGCTCCCCCTCAGTACGGTCCCGACCGACCTCGGGGATCCGCGCAACAGCGGTGTGGCCGTGTTCGGCGGCCCCTGGCTCGGTCTCATCGTCAACAAGGCGGTGGGCAACGCCGTCGTGCGTCACCGGGTGGCGCGACGACTGCGGGCCGCGTTCGCGAGTAGCCGTGACAGTTTCCCGATCACCGAGACGATGATGGTGGTGCGGGCCCGGCCGTCGGCCGCGGACTGCGACAGTCCGGCACTCGCGGGTCAACTCGTCGAGGCGCTCGGGCGCCGCCGGGTGCGTGACGCGTTCGCGAGCACCGAGGATCGGATCCTCCGATGAGTTCGACCGAAGACGCCGACGACGCGATGACCTTGTCCCGCCGGCTTCATCTGCTGCCCCGCCGGGTGATCATCTTCCTGATCGAGCTCTACCGCACCTTCATTTCGCCGATGCGTCTGCCGACCTGTCGCTTCGAGCCGACATGTTCTGCCTACGCCGTGGAGGCCCTCACCCGACATGGATTCTTCTACGGCGGGTGGCTGTCGGTGCTCCGGCTGCTCAAGTGCGGCCCCTGGCACAAGCCAGGTTATGACCCGGTTCCCGAGCGCGGGTTCCGCCAACTCTTCATCACCAGTGATCGAACTGTCGACGAACCGACACCGTCAGAGGTTAGGGGTAACTGACCCGTGCTGAACTTCATCTACTACCCGGTCTCCTGGATCATGTGGGTCTGGCATTGGCTGTTCAGCCATGTCACGCCGGACTCTCCCGGCGGCGACGGGGTGGCATGGGCGCTGTCGGTGGTGTTCCTCGTGTTCACGCTGCGCGCGATCCTCTACAAGCCCTTCGTGCGTCAGATCCGCACCACGAAGAAAATGCAGGAGATCAATCCTCAGCTGCAGGCGATCCGCAAGAAGTACGCCAAGGATCGCGTGAAGATGACCGAGGAGATGCAGAAGCTGCAGAAGGAGCACGGCTTCAATCCGCTCCTGGGCTGTCTGCCGATGCTGCTGCAGATCCCGGTGTTCATCGGTCTGTTCCACGTGCTGCGGTCGTTCAACCGGATGGGTACCGGATTCGGCCAGCCCGGGATGTCGGCCGAGGAGACCCGAGCGGTCGGCAACTACGCGTTCAGTCCGGAACTCGTGCAGAACTTCCTCGACGCGCGACTGTTCGGGGTTCCGCTGTCGTCGTTCATCACCGAACCGATGTCGGAGTTCCAGGCGTTCGTGGAGCCCGGATCGCCGATCGACTTCACCCGGACCCAGATCGCCATCGTGGTGGTCCCGATGATGATCATCGCCTCGATCGCCACGCACATGAACTCCCGGGCGTCGGTCGCGCGGCAGCCGGAAGCGGCGCTGGAGAACCCGCAGACCCGCATGATGAACATGCTGGCGCTCTACATCTTCCCGCTCGGCATCCTGGTCACCGGTGTCTTCTTCCCCGTCGCGATCCTCCTCTACTGGATGAGCAACAACCTCTGGACCTACGGTCAGCAGCACATCGTGTTCGGCCGCATCGAGAAGGAAGAGGAAGCGGCCAAACTGGCGAAGCAGGAGAAGCTCAAGGCGAACGCGCCCAAACCGGGCGTGCGACCGGATCGTGCGAAGAAACCCGCCGACACCGCGGATGCAGTTGACGATGACAGTGACGTCACCGCCTCGTCGACGGCGGTGGCCACGGCAGCACCGGCAGGCCCCTTTGCCGGACTACAGCGGCTGCTCGGCATGGATCGATCCAAGGCCACCGCGAGCACGGGGTCACCGAACACGGAGGTGACCGCAACGGACCCGGAGACCGACGCCGCCGATGAGGTGCCCTCGGAGTCGGCTGAGACCACCGCCAGCCCGCAGTCGCCTCCGGCGGGTCAGAAACCGGCGCCGGGAGCCAAACCGGCGGCACAGAAATCCGGTACCGCGCACGTGGCGGCCAAGAACCGCAAGGGTGCGTCGCGACGGAAGAAGGGTGGCCGTCCCGGCGGACGGCATTGACCGCGAGGAATCGCAGTCAAGGCCCCATTGGAGGCACGGGCAGGTGTTCTTCCAGGACAGCCGAGAGGGTGGCCACTCCCCCAGCCCGGACGAGTGAGTACACAGACGTTGGATGAGAAGCACAGTTAGGTGGAATGTGAGATGACAGCAGAGACCGCCGCGCACGACGAGCGCGAGATCCAGGACGTCACCGACCCGGTGGCCGGTGAGGCGACCGAAGCCGGGACGGCAGCGACCGTGACGGAAGGGACCGACCCGACCCCTGCGGCTTCGGACAGCACGGGATCGGCCGAGGACGACTCCGTCGCAGAAGATGCGGATGCGGATTCCGATGACGAGGACTCCGAGGGCGACGAGGAGGATCGTCTCGTCGAAGAGGGCGAGATCGCCGGCGACTACCTCGAGCAGCTCCTCGACGTGCTCGACTTCGACGGGGACATCGATCTCGATGTCGACGGTGACCGCGCTGTGGTGAGCATCGACGGGGGCAACGATCTCGACCGGCTCGTCGGCCGCAAGGGTGAGGTGCTCGACGCACTGCAGGAGCTGACCCGTCTGGCCGTGCAGCAGTCGACGGGTGTCCGCAGCCGTTTGATGCTGGACGTCGCCCGCTGGCGTGCGGATCGCCGTGATCGGCTTGCCCGGCTCGGTACCGAGGTGGCCGAGCGTGTGGTCAAGTCCGGTGTCCGCGAGGAGCTGGATCCGATGACGCCGTTCGAGCGCAAGATCGTCCATGACGCCGTGGCTGCGGTCGACGGCGTGGTGAGCGAGAGCGAAGGCGCGGAGCCGAAGCGGCGCGTGGTGGTCCTCCCGAGCGCCTGACGTTCACTCGATATTCTCAGCAGAGTCCCGGCCGATGGCCGGGACTTTGTTGTCTCTGGAGTGGGAATTACACGTCTGTAGTTAGGCCGCCGTCGGCTGTTTCACGTGAAACGACACGACCTGGTTTCACGTGAAACACCGCGAAGGATGAGCGGCCGGGAGCCACACAGTGAAAGGATGTTTCACGTGAAACGGGACGATGACGCTGGGGTGCCCGGCGCGGACGACTCTCCACCAAAGGCACCGGACGTTGCGTCACGACTGTTTGGCGCAACCGTCGATCGGGCTGAGGCGTACTGCGCGTCGCTTGCCACAGACGGAGTCGTGCTGGGACTCATCGGGCCCCGCGAGGTCCCCCGCCTCTGGGAACGCCACATACTCAACTGCGCGGTCATCGGTGAGGCGATGCCGCCGTCGGCGAGCGTCGTCGACATCGGGAGCGGGGCCGGTCTGCCGGGCATTCCACTCGCCCTCGCGCGTCCGGATCTCCGCATCACCCTGGTGGAGCCGTTGCTGCGGCGGAGCGACTACCTCCAACGGATCGTCGACGAACTGGAACTGGACGTCCGGGTGATCCGGGGCCGTGCGGAGGAGAAGTCGATTCGCGCACAGGTGGGCGGAGCCGACGTGGTGACCTCGCGAGCGGTGGCGCCGCTGGAACGGCTGACGAAGTGGTCCGCTCCCCTGATCGCCGACGGTGGTCGACTCATAGCCATCAAAGGGTCGTCCGCCGAGGAGGAGATCGCCCGCGACGGTGACGCCGCGCGGCGGGTGGGGGTCGTCGACCTTCACGTGGAACAGTGCGGGGTCGAGGCATTGGAGGTCCCGACGACCGTTGTCGTCGGGACGAAACGAGGTACCGCCGGCGCGTCGAAGCGACGCGCTGGTGCGCCGAAACGGAAGAGGTGATCGGATTGGTGTGGAGTCCGCGGAGGGCGCAGAATGGACGGCAGACCGATGATCGATCGGTGGCCGTCGATGTCGCGGAGTCCTCAGCCTCGGATGCGACGGACGGCGGTGTCGGAGGATTCGTAGTCGGGCGAAGGAGTCCAGGCGTGGTCGAACAGGACCGAAGTGTTTCACGTGAAACGTCCGTCGGTGGGAGCTCCTCCCCCGCATCGGTCCCCGGGTACGACGACACCCCGATCGCTGCCGCGGCTGCCCGAGCGAGTCAGGTACTGACCCCGGGTGGTGCCGGCGAGCTCCCTCGGCCGTCATCGCCACGCATCATCACCATCGCCAATCAGAAGGGTGGCGTCGGCAAGACCACCACCACAGTGAACATCGCTGCCGGTCTCGCCTTGCATGGACTGGGTGTCCTCGTCATCGATCTCGACCCCCAGGGCAATGCCAGCACCGCACTGGGCATCGATCACCGGGTCCCCGATCTCGCGTCGGTGTACGAGATGCTCCTGGGCGAGGTCTCCCTGAAGGAGACGATCCAGCGCAGCCCCAACAACGACAAGCTCTTCTGTGTCCCCGCGACCCTCGACCTGGCCGGAGCCGAGATCGAACTCGTGTCTCTCGTCGCCCGAGAGAATCGCCTCCGCAACGCCATCGACGAGAATGTGCTGACGGATCTCGGCATCGACTACGTCCTGATCGACTGTCCCCCGTCGTTGGGTCTGCTGACCGTCAACGCGATGGTCGCCGCGAAAGAGGTGCTGATCCCGATCCAGTGCGAGTACTACGCGCTGGAGGGTGTGGGTCAGCTGCTCCGCAACATCGAGCTGGTGCAGGCGCACCTGAACCCGGGACTCCACGTGTCGACGGTGGTCCTCACCATGTATGACGGACGCACCAAACTCGCGGATCAGGTCGCCGAAGAGGTCCGCCGGCACTTCGGCGAGACCGTGCTCAACACGATCATCCCGCGCAGCGTCAAGGTGTCGGAAGCGCCCGGCTACGGGATGACCATCATCGAGTACGACCCGGGCTCACGCGGCGCGATGAGCTACCTCGATGCCTCGCGGGAGATCGCTTTGCGGGGCGTGTCGGCATGACGGTCGGTTTCACGGGAAACCGTTTCACGGGAAACATCGGGAGAGGACAACAGTGACTCAGCGAGATTCCGCACAGCGTCGAGGCGGCCTCGGCAGAGGACTGGCCGCTCTGATCCCGACCGGTCCCCCGGAGGGCGCCGGGCCTTCGGGCCCGCGACTGGGCACGGCCGCCGCGGATGTCGTGATCGGCCGGGGCGTGGCGGTCGACGATCCGTCGGCGAAGCCCGGTGACGCCGACGGCGTGACGGAAGGTGTCGTGTCCGACGACGTCGGCGCCGTGTACCGCGAGATCCCGCCGTCGCAGATCCAGCCGAACCCGAAGCAGCCGCGCTCCGTGTTCGACGAGGAAGCCTTCGCCGAGCTGGTGCACTCCATCAAGGAGTTCGGGCTGATGCAGCCCATCGTGGTGCGACCGCTCCCCACCCCGACCGACGACGGCGTGCGATACCAACTGGTGATGGGTGAACGCCGGTGGCGGGCCAGCAAAGAAGCCGGCTTCGACACCATCCCGTCGATCGTGCGGGAGACCGCAGACGCAGAGATGCTTCGGGACGCGCTGCTGGAGAACATCCACCGCGCGCAGCTGAACCCGCTCGAAGAAGCGGCCGCCTATCAGCAACTGTTGGACGAGTTCGGCGTCACCCACGAGGAACTCGCCAACCGATTGGGCCGGTCCCGACCACTCATCACCAACATGATCCGACTCTTGAAGCTGCCGATCTCGGTGCAGCGACGCGTCGCCGCCGGGGTGCTGTCCGCCGGACACGCGCGTGCCCTGCTGTCCCTCGAGACTGGCAGCGACGCCCAGGAGGCGCTGGCGGCGCGGATCGTCGCCGAAGGCATGTCGGTGCGGGCCACCGAGGAAGCGGTGACCCTGGCCAACCGCGGTGACGATCAGCCCGGCTCCCCCGCCGGGCCCGCCAAGCGCAAGCCGATGCAGATGCCCGGACTTCAGGACGTCGCCGAACGGCTGTCCGATCGACTGGACACGAGGGTTACAGTCAGTCTCGGGAAGCGAAAGGGCAAAGTCGTGGTGGAGTTCGGTTCGGTGGACGACCTCGAGCGGATCGTCGGCGTGATCGACCCCGGAAAGGCCGGATGACGGGCTGATCGGCGCACACCCAGGTACCCGCACGTTACGTCACAGTGACACTTCACCAGCGAGGACGACAGTGAAAGTACGAAACCCTTTGTCGGACATCACTTTCGACGCTTCGCGCGACTGCGGACCCAGGCCGACGGCATGAACCTCGCGGTGACCCGGCTGGATCTCGAGTCCTTCGACACACTGCCGCTGCACACTCGGCGATGCGTGTTCTGGGAGGTCGATCCGGCGTCGACCCGCGACACCGAGAAGAGCATCTTCGGGGATTTCGGCTCGTTCGAGAGCGAGTTCGACAAGGAGGCGTGGATCTCCGGCGTCATGCTCGAATGGGGCACCTGCGCACAGGTCGCGGTCGAGGGCCAGACCGGTCACGTCGTGGGCAACGCGTTCTATGCGCCGCCGCGACGGGTGCCGCGGTCGACCCTCTTCCCCACCTCGCCGGTCAGTGCGGACGCGGTTCTGCTGACCTCCATCCGCACCGAGCCCGGATTCGAGGAAGCGGCACCGATTCTGCTCGATGCGGTCGTCACCGATCTCGTCCGTCGCGGCGTCCGGGCGATCGAGGCGTTCGGCGTGGTGCGGGTGCCGGGTGAGACCGAGGCCGGAACGGCGGGACCGGCGCCGGCAGCGCACCCGGAGGACGTCGCGGATCTGGGCGCGCTCGAGACGATGACGACTGAGATGCGGCTGTGGGCCGACGAGGCGATCGTGGAGATCTCCCGCACCATGCATGACAGCCCGCAGCAGGGTTTGTGCCTGCAGTGCATCATCGACGCGGACTTCCTCAAGGACTCCGGATTCGACGTCGTCGCCTCACACCCGCGGTTCCCCCGGTTCCGGCTCGAGCTCGACGAAGGTCTGGGCTGGAAGCACGAAGTGGAACACGCTCTCGAGAAGCTGGTGGTGATGGCCGCACTCGATCTGGCCGGCCGGGAACGCGAGGCCGCTGTGCCGGTGGGTCGGCGCTGAGGTGACCCGGTAGCACCGAATCCGACACAGCCGAATCCGACAGTGCCGGAAGAAGTTTCCGGGGATTCAGCTCGAAAGGCGCTCGGCGGCAAGAAGTTCGGCGAAGGTGAACGAGCCGGTGGGACGGTCGTCCTCGCCGAGCAGATACAGCCGCTTCACGGCGACGAGAATCGCCTCCGCGATCACATCGCGCATCTGCGCGTCGTCGAGGGTGGCCACGTCGGCGGAGTTGGTGATGTACCCGATGTCGATGAGCGCCACCGGCATCCTGGTGAGTCGCAAGACATCCCATGTCCGCTCGTGTGTGCGGCAGTCGGTGAGCGGAGTGCGCGCGACGATCTCGCGTTGGACGAAGCCGGCGAGATTGCGGCCGATCGTGGAGAACGAACCGTGCGAGTTCCCGAAGTAGAACGAGGCGACTCCGTGTGCGCGCTCGTTCGGGTAGTGGCCACATCGGAGCGAGACCATGAGGTCGGCGCCGACCATGTTCGCGACCCGGGCGCGCTCCTCGTCGCCGGGGCGGCCACGGCCGTCGTGCGACAGGAACGTCTCCATGCCGGCCGCGGACATCCGACCTTCGAGCCGCGCCCCGAGATCCCAGAGCACCGCAGATTCCGTCTCGGCGCGGGCGCCGGTCGAGAGTTCATGTAGCCCACCGGAACCCGGATCGATCAGGATGCGTTTGCCGGCCAGCTGCGGGCCGGACCGACGGACGTGCTCCTCTTCGCGGATGGCGTGCGGTGACCCGCCGGTCACGCGGGTGCCGAGACGTTCCAGCGAGCGCAGGGTAGACGGACCGCAGATGCCGTCCGAGGAGAGGCCGAACTCACTCTGGTACAGACACACCGCGTTGTGGGTGGTCTCCCCGAACGTGCCGTCCACGAGGCCGGTGTAGTAACCGAGGTTCTGGAGGCGACCCTGGAGGGTGGCGACGTCGTCGCCGACCATCGGGGCCGACAGTCGGTACAGCAGGACCCGGGCGCCGAGCTGGTACGAGGCCTCCCGCAGTACCCGGTAGGTGGCCGGGCCGACGATGCCGTCGACGATGAGGCCGCGCTGTTGCTGGAACGCGCGCACGGCGCGGTCACACGCGTCGTCGAACACCGCCTCGGGCGGATGCCAGCCACTGATCGTGCCCGATAGACTGTCCGGCGCGGGGGTGGACGTGAGCAGCCCGAGTCCGACGAGAATGTTGCGGATCTCGGCGACAGCCGAGCCATGATCCCCGCGGCGGAACAGCGGCATCGGCAACTCCTCGTTCGTTCGGTGCGGTCGTGGCACGGGTCTCGGCATGGGTGTCAGCGTCCCCCCGGTCGGTGCTCACCGCGCACCGGCGCAAACACCAGGCATTCTTTCAGGTCGTGACGGCACGACCAAATGATGGCGCCGCTCGGGGCGCCATCATCGGTTGTCGGGATGACGTCCGCCTCGGGCGGAATGCCGTCTTCCCTGGTCGGTGGGTTATGCGGGGGATCCGACGACGTCGTCGAGCTCGCGCAGCAGCGCGGCCTTGCCCTTGGCACCGACGATCGTCTTGGAGGGCTTGCCGCCCTCGAACAGGATCATGGTCGGGATCGACATGATCTTGAAGTCACGCGCGACGGCCGGATTCTCGTCGACGTCGAGCTTGGCGACGGTCAGTTTGTCGGCGTGATCCCGGGCGATCTCCTCCAGGACGGGCGCGACCATGCGGCACGGGCCGCACCAGGTCGCCCAGAAGTCAACGAGCACCGGCTTGTCGGAGCCGAGGACCTCGTCGGCGAAGGTGGCGTCGTTGACGGCGACGGTGTTTGCTCCCATGGTGTCCTCCTATGGACTTCTCGGATGGGTGGTTCAGATCAAGCAGGGTGGCTCAGGCAGGCGAGTGGTCAAGCACTGGCGTCGACGACGTACATGTCGCTCTCGACCGACGGCGCGGCCAGGCCTTGGTCGGCCAGCCAGCGTTCGGCGTCGATCGCGGCCGAGCATCCGCTGCCGGCGGCCGTGATGGCCTGGCGGTACGTGTGGTCGACAAGGTCACCGCAGGCGAACACGCCGGGCACCGAGGTGTAGGTGGTGCGGCCGTCGACCTGTACGTAGCCCTCCGCGTCGAGGTCGATCTGCCCCTTGACCAGCTCGCTGCGCGGATCGTGGCCGATCGCGACGAACATGCCGGTCACCTCGAGCGTGCTGGTGTCCCCGGAGACGGTGTCGGTCAAGCCGAGGGCGGTGACCGATCCGTCGCCGACCACCGAGGTCACCGCCGAATTGGTGACGAACCGGATCTTGTCGTTGGCGCGGGCACGTTCGAGCATGATCTTCGACGCACGGAACTCGTCGCGCCGGTGGATCAGCGTGACGCTGCGCGCGAACTTGGTGAGGAATGTCGCCTCCTCCATCGCGGAGTCGCCACCGCCGATGACCGCGATGTCCTGGTCCTTGAAGAAGAAGCCGTCGCAGGTGGCACATGCCGACACCCCGCGTCCGAGGAGCTCCTGCTCGTTCTCGACGCCGAGGTAGCGGGCGGCGGCACCCATCGCGAGGATCACGGCGCGGGCGCGGAACACCTCGCCGCCCACCTCGACCTCCTTGACGGGACCCTCGAGCCGGACGGTGTCGACGTCTTCCATGCGGAGGTCGGCACCGAAGCGGATGGCCTGCTCACGCATCTCGTCCATCAGCGCCGGTCCCTGGATTCCGTTCTGGAAGCCCGGGAAGTTCTCGACCTCGGTGGTCGTCATGAGGGCGCCACCGAACTGGGTGCCCTCGAAGACGATCGGTGCGAGTTCGGCGCGCGCCGCGTAGATCGCGGCGGTGTAGCCGGCGGGACCCGATCCGATGATGATCAGGTCGTGGATCTGCTGGCCGTCTGCGTGGGTCATCCGTCCTCCGTGTCGACGACGCGGGTCGTCGGTGTGTGCTGCCGCGTCTCTAGGTTCTCGGCTGTGTCAACATCAGGGTAAAGGCAGATGTTCCCCGCGGTCGCGGGCGTGCCGGACGCGTCACATCAGGCGCATCAGATCACTGGGCCAGCGGTTCAGTTGCCGATCAGCGTGCGCGAGATCGTCGAGGGATTGCCGGTGGTGCAGTCGGGACCCACGACCAGCGCGTCGAACCGGCCGGCGACCCCGGTGGCCAGCAGGATCACCGCGGCCGGCCGATCGCGCAGGGTGATGGGACCCGAACCCACCACGGCCGTGCCCTCGGGCACGTCGTTCGCCGCGGTACAGCGGCGCAGCTCCGCCTCGGAACCGAATGGGGCGGCATCGTCGCGGCCGAGGACAGAGAGCATGGCCATCCGCTCCCCTGGTTCGGATGTTGCCGAGGGGACGGTTGGCTGCGCCTGTCGGGCGGGCTCCTGGGGGCCCGGTGAGCGGAAGAGGCCGACAGACACCGCTACCACCACGGCGACCGTGGCGGCACCGGCCAGCCCGGCGATGGCGAGACGGCGAGAGCGCTTCGCGCGGCCTTGATCCGGGCGCGTCAGTGGCACCGCGGTGTGCCCGCCCGCGGCGGCGACGTCGGCGCTGATCCGGTCGAGGGTCTCGCTGGTCCGCGCAGCCACCGTCGGGGGGACGGACACCGGATCGGGCGGGGCATCGCGGAGACCCGCAGTCGTGCGGTCGAGCGCGGCCAGCACCGAACGGGCCTGTGGATCGTCGGGGAGATGGGATCGGACGTGATCGGCGACCTCGGGTGGCAGGGCGTCGGCGTGCAGATCGGCGAGCAGGTCGACGGAGAACGGGGGCTGCGGGAGGTGCGACGCGTCACTGCGGTCGTTGTCTGCTCCCGGCGGGACCATCGCTCCACTCTCCCACTTCTCTGGCCATCCGATCGGCCCCTGGTCGGGGGCGGTGATCGTGCTCGTCCACTCTAGGACGCACCGGGCCACGGTCCGGTTCCATCGGGATCGGATGTGATCGGCGCGATGGATGTGGGTTCGATGTGATCAGGAGTCCCGGAGGTGGCCGAGGGACTGCGCCAGGCGGAGGCGACCGCGAGCGCAGCGGCTCTTGACGGTGCCGATCGGGACACCGAGCCGTTCCGCGGCCTCCTTGACCGAGAGTCCCTCGACATCGACGGCGACGACGGCCGCCCGCTGGTCCGGTGGCAGCGCGTCGAGGGCACGGCCGATGGACACCGACAGGTCGACGGCGGCCATCTGGTCCCGGTCGTCGGCCAGCGGCGCGACGTCGAACTCCGGAATCGGCACGGTCAGGCGCACGCGGTTGCGGCGTATGCGGTCGAGACAGGCGTTGACCACGATGCGGTGCAACCAACTGGTGACCTTCGCATCGGATCGGAACTGCTCGGCCATCCGATGGGCATTCATCAGCGCATCCTGCAGCGCGTCCGCCGCGTCGTCGGGGTTGTCGCTCGTCCGACAGGCGACCGACCAGAGATACGCGTGGTGACGTTCCACCAGCGCGGAGAATGCCCCCGGGTCACCGCGCACGTGTGCGAGCAGCAGATCTTCGTCGCTGCGCGCGTCGATGCTCCCCCGAGGCATGCGATGAAGGTTAACGGACGTGAACCGTCGATGTGCCACTGACCTGCGGGTTGTCCACAGATCAGGGGACACCGGTCAGCCTGTGGATCGACGCCCGCGATGCCCTCCGAGAAGGACGTCAGCCGAGAAGACTCCGGTAGGCCGCGACGAACAGGTCGACGCTGACGTCGAGGATCGCGTCGAGCTCGAACAGATCGCTCTCGGTGACGTCGCCGGGTGCGAACTCCCCCGCCGTGCTCGTGTACCAATCGACCAGCAGCTGGGTGACCGCCCCGACGAGCCCGATCGCGGTCAGTCGCTGCGACCGATCGGCCGACCGCTCCCCCAGTGCGAGCGACAGGATGAGGTCGGCCCACCGGTGGATCGCCGCCAGTCGTAGGCGTTCGATGTCCGGACTCACGCCGACGACCTCGACCAGCATCACCCGCGCGCGCGGGGGGTTGTCGGCCAGGGTGCGCACGAAAGCGCTCAGCGTCGCCCGGGCGACCGCCGCCGCGTCACCCGCCGCGATGCCCGCCTCGCGGGTCCCCTCTCCCCTGTCGCCGGCCACGAACTCGGCACCCGCGGTGATCGTGGCATCGCGGGCGAATGCCACACAGTCGTCGTACACGTCCGCGAGCAGCGCGAACCGGTCACGGAACGATTCGTAGAAGTAGCGCTGGGTGAGTCCGGCGTGGTCACAGATCCGCTTCACCGAGACGTTGGCGAACCCCTCCGTGCCGAACAGTTCCAGGCCCGCGGCGATCAGCTCCGCGCGTCGGCGGTCGCGGCGTTCGTCGGCGTCGGCGCCACCGTAGCGGCGGCCCTCGGCGCTGCTCATCAGGACGGCTCCTCGTGTCGGCACCCTTTACAGCTGGTCATCTGACACGCTACCGTGTCAGACCATCAGGTATCTGACACGCATTCATGTCAGATAACGGCACGAGTCAGGAGTTCCCATGATCGATCTCCTCCCGGAGGCGATGCGTGAGCCGACGGTCCTTGCCATCCCCTTCTTCGTCGTGATGGTCGGACTCGAATGGTGGGCCGCCTGGCGCCTGGACCACACCGACCACGAGCGTCCTTCGCAACGGGCACAACGGGTTCCGGCAGAGCGCGGCACCTACAACCCGAGAGACTCACGCGCGAGCCTGCTGATGGGTGTCGTGTCGATCGGGACCAGTGCGGCGTGGAAGGCGTTGGCACTCTTGGCATATGCTGCGATCTTTGCGTACGTGGCACCGTGGCAGTTGCCCGCCGACGCCTGGTACACATGGGTCATCGCCATCGTCGGGCTCGACTTCCTCTTCTATTGGGAACACCGACTGGCCCATCGGGTCCGTCTGGTCTGGGCCACACACCAGGCCCACCACTCGAGCGAGTACTTCAACTTCACCACCGCGCTTCGGCAGAAGTGGAACAACAGCGCCGGGATCGTCATGTGGCTACCACTCCCCCTGCTCGGCGTGCCACCCGCCCTGGTGTTCGTCGCGTACTCGCTGAATCTGGTGTATCAGTTCTGGATTCACACAGAGCACATCGACAGACTCTGGCGGCCAATCGAATTCACCTTCAACACGCCATCACACCACCGCGTTCATCACGGCAGCGACCGCGACTATCTGGACCGCAACTACGGCGGCACGCTGATCATCTGGGATCGCATGTTCGGCACTTTTGCGCCCGAAGCCCAGAGGCCCACCTACGGGCTCACCACGCCGGTGGACACCTACAACATCTGGCGGCTGCAAACCCACGAGTATGCGGCGATCGCCCGAGATGTGCGTGGCACCAGGGGATTACGGCAGCGGCTCGGATTCGTGTTCGGGCCGCCGGGATGGGCGCCGGAGATCGCGGATCGGGATTCTGTCGGCGAAAACAAGGTTCCGTCGGCGGGGGCGGCGGGGGATCAGCCCGCCATCGAGACCTGACCGATCTGCGCCTGGAATCCTCCGCCGGAGGCGGGCAGTGACGTCAGCCAGATCATCAGGAACGGACTCGACTGCGGTTCGGGGATCGTGATGGTGGTCGTCGGCTGTGACACCTGACCGGTGGCGACCTCGGTCGTATCGGCGAAGGTCGGTTGCGCCGACGACGCGGTCCGCAGCGACACCGCGAAGCCGGGCGTGGGCGTACGAATGGTCACCGTCGCGACGGACTGCTCGCCACCGAGGTCGAACATCAACCCGAGCCCGTCTTTCAGTCCGCCGAAATCCGGTGAGCCACGGTAATTGTCGGTGCTCCAAGGGGGAGCGGTCCCGCTGATCACGTTCGCGACGTTGGCCGAGCCGTCCGGCGGCTGATTGGAGAAGTCGAGCACGCTCACCGACCGCAGCGGGATAGGGGCCGGTGCCGCGGGTGGCGGCGCACCCTGGTTCTGTTCGGTCGGGGCGGCCGGCTCGGACGTGGTGGGCAGGATGGAGTCGATGTCGGACGATCCGTCGTCCCCGCCGAAGATGTTGGTCGCCCACACCACGACGGCGATGATCACGAACAGCGCGAGCAGGCCGGCGCCGGCCATCAGTGCGGTGTTGCGCCGACCGGCCGGCTCGGACTCGGTCGATGAGGTGCGCGTCGCCGGGGGACTCATCGCGATCGGTGCCTCGCCGGTCTCGATCACCGGCAACATGTCGGTGTTGAGATCGAGCACGGTGGCCTGGTCGAGCACATGCTGCACCGTCCCCGCGGTGCGGATTCCACGACGACCGTCCAGCGCGCGGGCGGCGACCGCGGAGATCTCGAACGGCGTGTCCGGTCGTACCGCGCGCGGTTCGACCGGGTTGCCGTCCTCGCCGGGTTCGGCGATCCGTAGCCCGCCCACCGGTTCGGTGGTGTCGGCGGTGGTCACCAGCCGGGAACCCGTCTGACCGTCCAGCGGCCATCGGGCCATCAACAACGCGTAGAGCACCGCGCCGAGCCCCCGGACATCGGTGGACTTGTCGTCGCCCGCGAGGGTGCCGGGGAATGCGAGGACCGCGTTGCCGTCGGTACTGATGCGGATGCGGTCGGGGTGATCGATGGACAGCGCGCCACCGGATCGGTGCGTGGCCTCGGCGGCCGCGGCCAGCGCGCGTACCGCGCGGGCGGCGCCGATCGGGGAGGGCTCGGACCGGGCCACCTCGGTGAGCGACGATCCGGGCACCCACTCGCTGACCACGATCCCGCCGGACGAGCCGCGCACGACGTCGAGGACCCGGGCGACCCCGGCCGACGAGATCTGTCCGAGGCGCAGGGTTCGGGACAGGACTCCCTGGGGTCCGTCGTCGGTGACCTTGGCCGTCTCGCCGCGCCGCGGCGGTGCGGCGAGCTGGTCGGCGTCGACGAAGGTCAGCGCCACCTCACGGTCCAGGTTGATGTCGAGGGCGCGCCAGAACTGCAGTCCGCGGGTCCCGCCGTGATGTTCGAGCAGGCGATACCGTCCGCCGGCGACGGCGGCGCCCGGAACCAGGCGCGGCCCGCGCGGACGCGGCGCCGACGGGGACGCCGTGGGGGAGGCGGGCGGTGCGGTCTGGGCAGATTGCGTTGCCGCGCCGGACTTCTCGGCGTCCGCCGACTTCGCCTCGGCAGGAGATTCGTCGACACTGACCGAACCATGCTTGTCGGACGGGGAGTCCGGGATGATCTCGGTGTCCTGCGTGGTCCCGATCTCGTTGTCACTCACGCGCCGAACTCCTCTCCTGCGATAGCGCATGTCGCGGGGCGCGTGGATCCGCATCTCGCCACCATCGCGAAGGCGCGCGGCTCCACCGCTGTGAACCGAGTACGACTGCCATGTGGCAGTGCCCCGGTCGAATCTCCGGAGCACCTGTACTTGACCAGAGTACGGGAGCGATTCGTCGGTAGAGGTCTGCGGAAACGCAACCGTGATCGTTGGAGTGGATTCTCTTACCGGCGTCTCAGGAGGCGCCAAGGCGGGGATGAATCTGCCCAGGACGCGGCGCACGGTGGTCCCGATCGAGACGACATCGGGCAGGCGGGCGGCGGCCAGGCCGGCGTAGGTGACGCCGAGTGCGACGACGGCGGTCAGGCCCAGGTAGACCAGCGACCCGAGCTTGCCGACGTCGGTGCTCAGCAGGTGCAGCCCGGACAGCTCGGAGACCAGCCACACGATGCCGGTGACGCCCACCGACACCACCAGGGTGACGACCGTGGTGCGCGACACGTCGGTCAGTCGTGCACCGTCGAGCCGTTTGCGCAGCAGGAAGTGGCCGACGATGGCGCCGACGAGGTAGCCGAGACCGTTGGAGAGCGCCAGCCAGCGCACCACGAGTTCGGGGTCGGAGAACAGCACCGGACCGAGCAGCGACGCGGCCACCTTGACCACCGTGATGCCGAGGACCATCGCGGTCGGGGTCCAGGCGTCCTCGCGGGCATAGAACACCCGGAGCTGGACCAGCGTCATCGAGTACGGGATGAGGGTGAACGCGCCCCACGCGAGCACCGAACCGAGCTGCGAAGCGGTCGCGGCGTCGAATCGGCCGAAGTTGAACACCGCGATGCCGATGGCGGGCCCGAAGAAGGTCATGTACGCGACGATCGGGACCAGCGCGACCATCGTCAGGCGGGTGGCCAGCGACAGGTCCGCGACCACCGCGTCGTCGTCGTTGGCGGTCGCGTTGCGCGACAGTCGCGGCATGATCGCGGTCAGGATCGTCACGCCGAGCACGCCGTACGGCAGCTGCAGCAGCTGCCAGTGGGTGGCGTAGACGCTGATGCCGGACGCGTCGGCATGGGCGGCGATGCGGTAGGTGATGACCATCCCGACCTGCAGGATGGCCACGTACAGCACGATCGCGAGGGCCATGTTGCCGAAGCGGCGCAGCCGGGCGTCGAGGCCCCACTCGAAGCGCAGCCGTACCCCCGCGCGCTTGAGCCAGGGCAGCAGGATCCCGGCCTGCACCACCACACCCAGGGTGGTGCCGATACCGAGGACGAGCAGCTGCGGGTCGGTCATCCGCACCGGGTTGAGGGTGATCTCCCCGGGCATGATCGCGTACAGCACCAGCGTGGCGATCTGGATGATGTTGTTGAGCACCGGGGCCCAGGCACCGGGCTTGAAAAAGCCCTTCATGTTCAGGATCGCCATGAACAGGGCCGACAGGCCGTAGAAGAGGATCTCCGGCAGCAGCAGGTAGGCCAGCGCGGTCGTGAGGTCGCGGTTGACGTCTCCGTCGCCGACGTTGAGGAAGGTGAGCAGCGGCGCCGCGATCAGGGCGATGATCGTCGCCACGCCGAGCGTGGCCACCGACAGGGTGAAGATGCGGTTGATGAACGATCTGCCGCCGTCGGCGTCCTCGGCCTCGGCGCGCGCCAGCACCGGGATCACGATGGCGGTGAGCACCGCCCCGAGCACCACTTCGGCGATCATGCTGGGCAGCACATAGGCGGCCTGGAACGCCGACGCGATCGCCGGGCCGAGCATCGCCAGCACCAGGACGGTGCGGATGAAGCCGGTGATGCGGCTGGTCAGCGTTGCGAGCGCGATGGAACCGCTGGTCTCGAGGATGCTGGCGTCGGAGTCGCGCTCGAGTCCGGTGGGGGATTCGTCGAGGTCGGTGCCGCCACGAGAATCAGATCCGCGGGGATCAGATCTGCGGGGATCAGGCCGCGCGGGCGGCCCCGGGGGCATCCCGCCCGGTTGAATTCGGCGGGGCTGGGCGCGGCGCGGCGGCGGAGGTCCCGGCCGGCTCATCGCCGGTCCCCGTCGCTCGTGGTCGTCGTCGTGGGCTCCTGGCTGTCGGGGTCGAGCGGGCCGGGATCGTCGTACGGGATGTTCTCGGCCTCCAGGTTGCGCCGCCGCTCCTGGTACGTGGTGCGGGCGAGCAGCCGGTCGTGTTCGTCGGGATCGGGCCGGTCCTGGTCGGCGGGATCCGGCTGACCGCGGAAACGATGCCACAACCTGCGCGCGACCAGCAGGACCAGGGCGACACCGGCGGCGATCGTCACCCAGAACAGTGGCTTGCCGTAGGCGTTGGCGTTCACCGACAGCCGGATCGGCGAGCCGACGGAGATGCCGCTGGATGTGGTCAGCCCGATGGTGACGGTGATCGCCTCCTCCGATGTCTCCGCCCGGGTGGGCAGTTGGATCTGGCGGGTGCCGCGCGCCGGGATCTCGATGACGCCGAGGTCGCCGACGTCGAGTTCGGGTGGCGCATCGACGTCGATCCGTACCCGGATCGGCAGGGACAGGTCGTTGCGGACCACGAGCAGTAGCGGGCTGCGTTCCGACGCGAGGGTGTAGCGGCCGCCCGGATCCAGGATGGTGACCGCATTGCGCATCCGTTGCAGAGTGGCGTCCACCGCGGTGAGCCGGGCCGCACGCTGGCCACGCAACTCGGCGCGAACGGCGGGTGAGGTGGTGTCGGGTGTGCGGATCGCGCGCAGCATGTCCTCACGCAGCGGCGCCACATACCGTTCCGGCGTCGCGGCGACGTCGGCGGAGCTCATCAGCGACGCCTGCAGCTGGAAGGACAGTGCCGCGTGTTCCTCGATCTCGGCGGCGACCGGATCGGTGACGGACATGCCGAGCGCGGAGAGCGGACCGACGCCGGCTGGCCGCACGAGCCGGCCGGGGGTGGTGGTCTCGTCGAGCCGGGTGACGACGTCGGCCAGCGGAGCAGGCGTGGCCGCACCCGATTCGAGCAGCAGCGTCGCGGTGGTGAACAGGGCGTTCGTGTCGTCGGCCGACGGTGCCCAGTAGGTCGGCGGCACCACGAACTCGCCGCGTCCCGCGGTGGTGTCACCGCCACCGCCGGCGGTATCGGCGGGAACGTCGATCGCCGGGTAGGCGAGGGCGGCGACCGCGCTCTGCCGGCGCGCCGCGTCGGACTCGCCGACGAACGACACCTCTTCGTCGGCGGGGGTCAGGGGAGTGGTCTGCGGGTTCCCGCCGAGGGCGGCGAGCGCCGCGGTGACGGGTGCCTGAGTGGTCTGCACCGTGAGGTCACCCACCCGGTAGCCGCCGGCGGCATCCGGACGTTCCGCGTCGACGCTGCTGGTGGAGGTGACCGCCTTGCCCACCGACGCGTCCTGGAGGACCTCGGCACCCGTGGCATCGACGGTGCCGAGGGCGGGCACGGCCAGGCCGCGCACGCTGCGCACACCGAGAACCGCGTCGACGATGTCGGCGGGGCTGGACAGTGCGGCCGCGGTCAGGCCGCTGTCTCCGACGCGTGACAGTGAGGTCAGGTCGGCCTGGGCGAACGGCAGAGCCACGACGCACATCCCGGCGGCCAGCTCACGCAGCTCGGTCAGCCATTGCAGGGCGGCGGGCTGACCGGTGCCCGGCGTGGTCGTTGACGTCGGGTCCAGCGGGTCGTCGGAGACGACGTAGCCGAGCGACATCGCGCGCACCGTCACCAGCAGGTCCGGGTCCACGGCCAAACACATGCTCCGGGCCAGCCGGGACTGTTGGCCGGCGGCAGGCGCCGCCTCGTCCGGCGTGGGTGCCGCCGAACCTGGGGAGGGGGATGCCGATGCGGCGGGCGACGATGCCGGCGGACTCGCCGGCGCCTCCGACGCACCGGCCTCGTCGCCTGTGTCGTCGCCGTCGGCGGGTTCGCCGGCCACCGACCTCGCGGCCGCCAGCAGGGTGTTGAGCCGGCCGCCGGCGGACAGCGACCGGGCGAGATCCTCGCCGACCAGACGCACCGGTTCGGTGTTGCCGCCGAGCACACCCGGGGTGAGCTGCGGCGGAGCGGCGAGCGGCCACAGCATGGTCAGCTGCGACGGGCTCGACAGGTCCGCGGACACCGATCCGTCGGCGCCGAGATCGTTGTCGATGTTCGCGCCGTCGACGTCGGTGCTCGGATCGACGTACTGCTCGGCGCGCGTCGGGTCCGGCGGCAGCGACAGCACCGGCAGCAGGGTGCGGGACTGCGCGAGCTTGGCCGGGTTGCCGTAGTCGGGGAGACCGTTGACGTTGACGTTGATCGGGAAGACGCCGGTGCGTTGGATGTTCAGGCCATCTGCGGCCGACAGACGGGTGGTGAAGCTGAACGTGTCGGTGTCACCGGGACCGAGCTCGTCGGCCAGGGGCCGGAACGCGGTGGCCGCGCTGACCGGCACCGGCCGCACCGCGAGGCTGCTGCGCAACCCGGCCGCGTCGTCGATCGCCTCACCGCGTTCGACGCGGATCGACAGGTTCTGCAGCATCCGATCGCCGATGTTCTCCAACCGCCCGGTGACGGTGACGTCGGCGCCACCGCTGCTGGTGACGATCGACGGCGTGATCTCGTCGATCGACAAGCGCAGGAAGCCCTCCGAGTCGTCGCCGGCGTCGTCGGACACCGGCGCGGCGTCCGCGAACCCGGCGGCCGGGTTCCCGGCCAGTGCACACAGCCCGACGACGGCGAGGATCGCCACCCAGGTGGGTGCCGAGCGACGCAGACGAGACCAGAGGCGGACGCGCCGCGGGTCAGGCATCGCCGGCCGGCGGACGGCGAGACCGCCGCCGACGCCGACGCGACCGCGCCGGGGGCAACGGTTCGTTGCGGCGCTGATTGCGTGCGGCTGCGGCTCTCTCATAGGCGTTGGGTTCGGTGCGAATGCTCTCGGCCTCGGATTGGGCCAACCGATTGGGGTCGGCGGCGAGATCGGCGATGACGCCGCGGGCCATCCGGGCCAGTCGCCGCTCGTCAGAGTACGTGAGCTTTCGGGGCAACTCGTCGAGCGGCACCCACGCCACCTCGCTGACCTCGTAGTCGGCGTCCGACAGCTCGCCACCGATGCTGCGCAGGAGATAGTGGTGCACCGTCTTGTGGATTCGTTTGCCCTCGCTGACGAACCAGTAGTCGATCTTGCCGAGCGGTGCCACGACGGTGCCGCGGATGCCGGTCTCCTCGGCCACCTCGCGGATCGCGGTCTGTTCGGCCGTCTCACCGGTCTCGATGTGGCCCTTGGGCAGCGACCACATCATCCGTCCCCGGCGGTCCATGCGGCCGATCAGCGCGGCGCACAGTTCGGCGGCCGGGAGATCGAGGTCGGAGATGACCAGGCCGCCCGCCGACGTCTCGCGGACCGTGCGCAGGCGTTCCTGGCCACGGTCGACCCCCTTGCCGTTGCGGCGCCGGTTCTTCGACTTCGTCGCCGACGTGGTGGCGTCGGCGTTGACGGTGTGCGTCAGACCGGTCTTGGTGATCTTCGCGGTGACCGCGACGAGGTCGGACGGCTTGGGCGGCGACACCCGGGTGTGGGTCGGGTGCAGCTCTTCCTCGACGTGTCCACCGCCGCCCGCGCGCTTCGGCATCTGGCCGGGGTTGGGGCCGTCACCGCGGTCGGCGGACTTGCCCTCGTCGTGCGGCGTCTCGGTGGTGTTGGAATGTGGCGGCCGGCGCCCCCGTCGGCGGCGTCCGCGTCGCCCGCGACGGCCGGTTCCGCTGGGGTCATCGGTGGCCGTCGCGGTGCCGCGTGAGTTCGCGCGCGCCAGGTCGGCCGGTGTCACCTGCCGCCGGGAGCCGGTGTTCGACACCCGCTCGGAATCCGGTTGCGCCTGCTTCCGCTCGGTATCCCTCGGGCCGCGCGCACCCGCCGTGACGTCGGCGGAGACGTCAGAGGGGTCGGTGGAGGGGTCGGCGGACACGTTTCCGATGCTAGCCGTTGGCCACCTGCCGTTTGCCTGGATGGGCCGCGCTGCGGCGGTGGTGTCGGTGCGGATGGTCGTCGGTGTGTGCGCCGTTTCACCAGGATTGCGGGGTGAGGATGCGGCGACGGTAGGCTGACTTGCCGTGACCGACCCGGAACGCCGTACCCGCCTGCTGGCCGGCGCGGCGGTGACCCTGCGTGGTCTGTCCGACGTGCTCGGTTCGCTCGGAGCGGTGTTCGCCGAGGCCGGCCATGAGCTCTATCTGGTCGGCGGATCGGTGCGGGACGCGGTGCTCGGCCGGCTCGGTGGCGATCTCGACTTCACCACCGACGCCCGACCCGACCAGGTCACCGCGCTGATGGCCTCCTGGGCCGACGCGCAGTGGGACACCGGCATCGAGTTCGGCACGGTCAGCGCCCGCAAAGGTGACGCGACCGTCGAGATCACCACGTTCCGGGCCGACTCCTACGACCGGGTCGGCCGCAACCCCGAGGTGGTGTTCGGCGACTCGCTCGACGACGACCTGGTGCGTCGGGACTTCACCATCAACGCGATGGCGGTTCGGATCGGCCCGGACGGGGCCGCCGACTTCATCGATCCGCTCGACGGGCTCACCGCGCTGCTGGCCGGCGTGATCGACACTCCCGCGACCCCGCAGGAATCGTTCAACGACGACCCGCTGCGGATGCTGCGGGCCGTCCGATTCGTCTCCCAGCTGGGATTCCGGGTGGCACCCCGGGTGTTCGACGCCATCACCGCGATGTCCGAACAGATCGATCGGATCACCGCCGAACGGGTGCGTGCCGAACTCGACAAGATGATCCTCGGGGAGCATCCCCTCGAGGCGATCGACGTCATGGTCGACACCGGTCTCGCCGAGCGCGTGCTGCCCGAGGTGCCGGGGATGAAGCTGACGATCGACGAACACCATCAGCACAAGGACGTGTATCAGCATTCGCTGACCGTGTTGCGGCAGGCGGTGGATCTCGAGGACGGCGATCCCGATCTGGTGCTGCGGTGGGCGGCGCTGCTGCACGACATCGGCAAACCGGCGACGCGGCGGCACGAGCCCGGCGGCGGCGTCAGCTTCCATCACCACGAGGTCGTCGGCGCCAAGATGGTGCGGCGGCGGATGCGTGCCCTGAAGTATCCCAAGGCGGTCGTCGACGACGTGTCGCAGCTGGTGTTCCTGCACCTGCGGTTCCACGGGTACGGCGACGGTGCCTGGACCGATTCCGCGGTCCGGCGGTACGTCACCGACGCGGGGCCGCTGCTCGATCGGCTGCACAAGTTGGTGCGCGCGGACTGCACCACCCGCAACCGGCGCCGCGCCCGTCGGCTGCAGGAGAACTACGACCACCTCGAGCACCGGATCGCGGATCTGAAGGCCGCCGAGGATCTCGAACGGGTCCGACCCGACCTGGACGGTAACGCGATCATGGAGCTCCTCGATCTGCCGCCGGGACCGAAGGTCGGTCAGGCGTGGCGGTATCTCAAGGAGTTGCGTCTCGACCGGGGACCGTTGTCGCGGGACGAGGCCGAGGAGGCGTTGCGCGAGTGGTGGGCGCAGCAGTAGCGAACGGCGCCGCACTCAGATCGAGCGTCGGAACGCGCGCGGCGACGTGGCGAACCACCGCCGGAACGCGCGGTTGAACGCACTCTGTTCGGTGTACCCCAGCAGGACCGCGATCTGCCCGACCTGCATCTCGGGTTGGCCCAGGTAACGGACCGCGAGGTCGCGGCGCTGCTCGTCGAGAACTGATGCGTAGGTGACGCCTTCGTCCATCAGGCGCCGCTGCAGGGTGCGCCGATGCAGGTGCAGGTGGTCGGCGACCACGTCCGCCGAGTAGGCGCCGGTCGGCAACAGCCGGCGGATCAGTTCGCCGACCCGGGTCGCCAGCGGTGCACCCGTCTGCGGGAACGCCGACTCCAGATAGGTGGTCGCCAATCGGCGGGTCTGCGGGTCGGCGGCATCGATGGTGCGCGCCATCACCTCTCGCGACACCGACAGCCCGCACCAGGTGCTCGAGAACGTGACCGGACAGCCGATGAGCCGTTCGTACGATGCGTCGGGACTCATCTGTGCGTGCGGAAGCCAGACCCTGGTGGGTCCGGACGTGCCACCGCTGAGCAGCCGGACGATGCGGGCGGAGTTCGCCATCGCCAGCTCGTTGGCCTGCCGCAGGTCGTGGACGGCCCGCCGGAGGACGTCGTATCGGATCCGGATGTCCGCGGCCGGTTCTGGTGGCTCGATCGCCAGGCGCAACGCCGGAGAGTGCGCCGGCATGAACCGCGCGATGGCCGCGATGCCGTCATGGACGGTGGCGGCGTTGCGGGCGATCACCGCCACGGGTCCCAGGATCGGCATGCCCTGGCGTTCGGCGAGCCGCATCCCGAAGTCGAGGCAGGACCGGTCGGTGGCCGCGAGGGCGATCAGCCCGGCGAGGGCGTCGAAGGAGATGAACGTCTCTTCGCGCTGCTCGATGCCCGGCGTCAGGCCGAATTGCGACCGCAGCGGCCCGGGGTCGCCGCCCATCTCGGCGACGAGTTCGTCGAAGCCGTGTAGGTTGATCGCCCGGATCAGATCGTTCACCGATGTCCCCGCATCCGCTGTCGCAAGAGGTCTCTACCGCATCAGAGGGACCATTGTCACGAATTGCCAGAAACCTGTCGCGAATTACCAAGTCAGAAATGTGTGAGCACTGACACACTCAACCGTCATGAGCACTCACACCACTCACGTCGACACCGTGATCATCGGCGCAGGACTCTCCGGCATCGGCACCGCATGCCATGTGTCCCGCGCATTCCCGGAGCGGTCGATTTCGATCCTGGAACGCCGGGAACGCGTCGGAGGAACCTGGGACCTGTTCCGCTACCCGGGAATTCGGTCGGACTCCGACATGTTCACCTTCGGTTACGAGTTCCGTCCCTGGCATGATCTGAAGGTTCTCGCCGACGGGTCGTCGATCCGCCAGTACGTCGAGGACACCGCTGCCGAGTACGACGTGCTCGACAAGGTGCAGTTCGGTGTCCAGGTCCGGACCGCCGAGTGGTCGTCGGCCGACGAGCGCTGGACGATCACCGCGGTTCACGAGGCCACCGGCGAGACCCGCGTGGTCACCGCGTCCTTCCTGATCAGCTGTACCGGCTACTACAGCCACGACGAGGGCCACCTCCCGGACTTCGCCGGCATCGACGACTTCGAGGGTCAGGTCGTGCACCCGCAGTTCTGGCCCGAGGATCTCGACCACGCCGGCAAGAAGGTCGTCGTCATCGGCAGTGGAGCCACCGCCGTCACCCTCGTCCCGACCATGAGCGAGGACGCCGCGCACGTGACGATGTTGCAGCGTTCCCCGTCCTACATCTTCTCCATTCCCTCCTACGACAAGATCTCCGAGAAGCTGGGGAAGTGGCTGCCGCAGAGCGCGGTCTACCGGTTCGGTCGCTGGCGCAACATCGCCGTCCAGCGGGGCATCTACCTGGCCAGCCGCCGGTGGCCCGCCGCGATGCGCAGATTCCTGCTCTCCCAGGTGCGCAGGCAGCTCGGGCCCGATGTCGACATGACCCACTTCACCCCGAACTACATGCCCTGGGACGAGCGACTGTGCGCGGTACCCAACGGCGACCTGTTCGCGGCCCTGCGGGACGGACGTGCGTCCGTGGTCACCGATCACATCGACACCTTCACCGACAAGGGCATCCGCCTTCGGTCGGGCGACGAATTGGAGGCCGACCTCGTCATCACCGCCACCGGCCTCACCATCCAGATGCTCGGCGGTGTCGAGCTCATCGTCGACGGCCAGGCGCGCCGGTTCGAGGACCAGCTCACCTACAAGGCCACGTTGATCGAGGGCATCCCCAACTTCGGCTGGGTGTTCGGCTACACGAACGCGCCGTGGACCCTGAAGTCCGACATCGCCGCCACCTACCTCTGCCGCCTGCTGACGCACATGGCGGACAACGGCCATACCGTGGTCGTCCCGCGGGACACCGACGACCAGTCGCTCGGGATCGGCATGCTCGATGCGCTGCAGTCCGGCTATGTCCAGCGGGCCAAGGACACCCTGCCGCGCCAGGGCAGGTCGGGTCCGTGGCAGGTGCGCATGCACTACGGCCAGGACAAGAAGATGCTGCTCGACGAGCCGGTCGTCGACGGTCACCTGCAGTTCAGCTCGTCGCGTGCTCTTTCCGCGGCGGTGTGAGCGACGCGACCGAGCTCCGAGGACTCACGATGGCGCGAAGAACGTCGCCGCGCCGGGCGTCACCTCGAACACCGCTGGCAACTCGCCCACGACGTCGCCGTCGATGGACACGAGAGCCGGTGGGTCGCAATAGAGTTCGATCTCCTTGCCGCGCATCGTGCGGACCATCGGATGATCGACGTGGCGGCCGCTGAACACCTTGGGGAACACGCGGGCGACGGTCAGGCGGGCAAGTCGTGACGGTCGGCGGCCCAGGGTGAGGTCCATCAGACCATCGGTCATCGACGCGGCCGGGGTGATCTGCATGCCGCCGCCGTAGGAGGTGGTGTTGCCGATGGCCGCGAACACCAGGTCGTCGTCGACCTCGACGTCGTCCACGCGGATCTCGTAGTGCCGCGACCGCAGCCCGATCAGTTCGCGCAGGGCGGCGAGCGTGTAGCGCGCCTGACCGTTGGGCCACGACATCTCGACCGCGCGGGCGGTCACCGACGCGTCGAACCCGGTCGCGGCCACCGTGGAGAACAGCGCACACTGTCCGTCCGGGAACGTGACCCGCCCGAGGTCGACGGACCGCGTGCGACCCGCGACGATCACCTCGACCGCGGCGGCGACGTCGTCGCGCGGGATGTCCAGATTGCGGGCCACGTCGTTGCCGGAACCGGCCGGTATGATCCCGAGCGGTTTGCCCGTGCCGAAGGTGGCTTCGATCGCGAGCCGGATGGTGCCGTCCCCGCCGACCACGACGATCCCGTCGCAGTCACCGCGGGCCTCTTTGCCGGCCTGCTCGGCGGCGTCCTGCGCATCCCGGCCGATCACGACCGTGGCCTGCACCCCGCGAGCCGCGAATTCGGCGACGGCCGTGTCCGCGATGGACCGTCCCGCGCCATGCCGCGCGTGCGGATTGGCCAGCACGGTGACATGGCTGACCCGCACGCTATCCGCGTGACGGTCGGGGGGCGGGGCTGCCATAGGTTACGATGTTACACATCATGTCAATCTGTAAAGCGGACATCGGTGATCAGGTATTGGACGCGGCCCGCGCCTGCCTGATCCGTAGTGGCGGGCGCAAGGTGACCCTGGCCGAGGTCGCCCGCGAGGCAGGAGTCAGCCGGCCCACCGTGTATCGGCGCTGGCCGGACATGTCGGAGATCACCCGCGCACTGCTCACCCGCGAGGTCATGGGCATTGTCACCGCGGTCACCGACGTCACCCCGCTGCGGACCGCCGAGTTCGACGCGACCGTGGATCTGGTGGTCCGGGTGGCCGCGGCCCTGCGCGACGACGAACTGGTCGCGGCGTTGTGGCGCTCCCAACGCGAGTTCATGACGCCGTACGTCTTCGACCGCCTCGGCACCAGTCAGCAGGGTGTCCTGGCGATCCTCGCCGACGCGATCGCGCACGGCCAGCGCCGCGGGCAGGTCCGCGACGGCGAGCCGGAGAAGCTGGCGGCGATGGTGCTGCTGATCACGCAGACGTCCATCCAGTCGCGCGCCCTCGTCGAGTCGATCCTCGGAGACGACTGGAGCCGCGAACTGCACTACGCGTTGTCGTCGTACCTGCGTCGGCCGGACGGCGACCTGCCGTCGATTCCCGGATGACCGTCATCGACGCCGCCCATCGTCGGCGGTGGCTCGCCGACCTCGCGGAGCAGGAGCGGCCGCTCGACATGCTGGTCATCGGCGGCGGGATCACCGGTGCCGGGGTGGCGCTCGACGCGGCGACCCGAGGATTGCGTGTCGCGCTGGTGGAGTCGCACGACCTGGCGTTCGGTACCTCGCGGTGGAGCAGCAAGCTGGTGCACGGCGGTCTGCGGTACCTGGCCGGTGGCCGGTTCCCGATCGCCTACGAGAGCGCGGTCGAGCGACACCATCTCATGACGACCATTGCCCCGCACCTGATCCGGCCGCTGTCGCAGGTGGTGCCGGATCACGGATCGCGGGCCACCACCGCGTTGATCCGCACCGGACTGCGCGCCGGCGACGTGCTGCGTCGCGCCGCGCGCACCCCGACCGACGTCCTGCCGGGTCCCCGTCGGCTCTCGGTCGACGAGACGTTGGCGTTGTGCCCGCAGACGTCGCGGCGCGGTCTGCGCGGAGCCTTCGCGCATTCCGACGGTCAACTCGTCGACGATGCCCGACTGGTCGTCGCGGTCGCGCGGACCGCTGCGGCGTTCGGCGCGTCGATCTGTACCTACACCCGCGCCGACCAGGTGACCGGCACCGGAGCGCGACTCACCGACAGCTGCACGGGGGAGTCGCTGACGGTGTCCGCCCGGACCGTCGTCAATGCGACGGGTGTGTGGGCCGGCGACATCGACCAGACACTGCGTGTCCGGCCGAGCCGTGGCACCCACCTGGTCTTCGACGCCGAGCGTTTCGGCAATCCGGCCGGTGCGCTCACCGTGCCGGTGGCCGGGTCGTTGTCGCGCTTCGTGTTCGCGCTTCCCGAACCACTCGGACGGGTGTTCGTCGGACTCACCGATGTGGACGCGCCCGGGCCGATCCCGGACGTCCCGCGGTCGTCCGACGACGAGATCGACTACCTGCTCGACGCGATCAACGTGGCCCTCGACCGGCCCGTGACACGCGACGACATCATCGGCACCTTCGCCGGTCTGCGACCACTCGTGGACTCCGCCGACGAGAACGCAACGGATTCAGGCAGTCTCGCCGATCTGTCGCGACGGCACCGGATTCAGGTGAACGACGGGACCCTCGTCGGTGTCCTCGGCGGCAAGCTGACAACCTACCGGCGGATGGCCGAGGACGCCGTCGACGTCGCGGTGCGTGCGGGCGGACTCGACGCCGGTTCGTGCATCACCACCAGCACCCCGCTGATCGGCGCTACGGGGAAGGGCCGTCGAGCGGGATTGCCGTCGTCGATGGTGAGCCGGTTCGGGACTGAAGCGGCCAAGGTCGTGTCGTCGGCGATGGTGGACGGGCCGCTGGAACCGATCGCCGACGACCTCGACGTCACCCGCGCGGAGGTGGAGTTCGCGGTCACTCACGAGGGCGCCCTGTGCGTCGACGACGTGCTGGACCGGCGCACGCGGATCGGTCTGGTCCGCGACGACGCGGACCGGGCGCGGCAGGCCGTCACCGAGATCGTGGAGAAGTTCGGCGCCCACTGATCCCGTCTCCGACGGAGCTGCCGGTCACTGCTGCGGCAGGTCAGTAGCCCATCGTCCGCAGCGCGTCGGCGAGTCTGTCGAGGTCTTCGCGCTCGACGTCGAGGTGCGGGCTGACCCGCAGCAGCGACTGCTCGGTGGTCAACGGTGCCCGCCAGGAGTCGGCGCAGGTCACCAGGATGGCGAGGGAGAGCAGCTTCACGCGGGCGGCCGCGACGTCGGATGGCTGCCAGCCCGGCGGCGGGGCCAGGGTGGTGATCGCCGACGGCTCGTCGACGGGTTCGAGAACCTCCCAGCTGCCGATGCCGTCGAGGCGTTCGCGGGTGGCCCGGCCAATCAGTGCGAGCTCCCGGAAGACGCGTTGCTGGCCGATGCCCAGCACCTCCGACACCGCCATGCCGAGTCCGAGGCGGCCGGCGACGAACGCCTCCGAACTCTCGATCTCCACCGGCCGCAGCGCATCCTTGCGAACGGCGACGAACCCGACCCCGCGTGGACCCGCCAGCCACTTGCGGCTGGTGCCGTAGACGACGTCGGCGCCGGTCACCGTCGGGGTGTGTCCGGCGGTCTGCGCCATGTCGACGACCACGGGAACTCCCGCGGCGTGCGCGATCTCCACGATGCGGGTGACGGGCTGGACGATTCCCGACATCGCGCCGATGTGGCAGATGTGGATGAAGTCCGGTTGTTCGAACTGCAGCATGTTCTCGAGCGCGTCGGTGTCGACGTGGCCGGCGATGTCGGCGTCGGGCAGGGGACGCACGGCGAAGCCGCGGCGTTCGAACTCGACGAGGTTGGGGCCGAACTCGTTCTTGGCCACCCACACGGTGGTGGAGATCGGCAGATTCCAGTAGGTGAGCAGCGCACGCAGTGCGGCGCGGGCACTCTCCCGGAACGCGAGTTCGTCGGCGGTGTGGCCGATGAGGGAGGCGAGATCCCGCTTGTCGCGGGCGATCTCCTCGACACGATCCTCGGCCGCGATGTACGACCCGCGTTCGGTCTCCCGCCACAGATGTGCCGAGATCGTCCCGATCACGGCGTTGGACGATCGGCCGGCGGCCGCGGAGTCGAGGTGGACGACTTCCGGGCGGAGGCGGGAGCGGCGCCATTGTTCACCCAGTTCGCTCACGTACATAGACCCTGAACCTACCGGTCGAGGCCGGTGACACGATCACCGGGTGCCGTGCCCTAACAGTTGTTACGATCGGTCGGCTATGGACAGAGACGACGATCGTGCGCGATTGCTCAGGAGCTTCGGGATCGTCACCAAAGGGCTCCGGCATTGGGCCAACGGCCAGATCTCAGCGGACAACTCGTCGATGACGATTGGTCGAGCCGCCGTGCTGTCCGGTCTGGCCGCCTCCCCAGAGCCGATGAGCATGAGCGACATCGGCGCCCTCCTCGACCTCTCGGCTCGCAGCATGACGGTCCTTGCCGACGGACTCGAGAAGAACAAGTGGGTCCGGCGCATCCCACACCCCGAGGATCGACGGGTGACACTCATCGAACTCACCGATGAAGGCAGAGCGTATGCCGCCGATCATGTGCTTCCCGCGCAACTGGCGGCCGCCGCGATCTTCGACGACCTCACCGTCGACGAGCGACAGACGTTACAGCTCTTGCTGACCAAGGTCGCTCGCTCGCTCGCCGATCGCGGCGTGCCGGTTGCGCAGGCGCACATGGAGTCCGAATCCTGACGTGCCGGCTACGTCCTAGGAGGTGGCCGCCGTTGACAGAACGCGGGACTCGTCGGCCGGCAACGGTTCGGGAGTGTTGGGAGTGCGCATCGAACGCCGGTACGCGATGGCGGTCAGGATGACACCTCCCACGATCCACCCGGCCAGTACCAACCACGACGACGCGGTGTCGGCGTTCGGGAAGTAGGACAGTTCACGAACCAGCGTCGCCGATGCGCCGGGCGGGAAGTACTGCCCGATCTCGCCCCACGCTCCGGGCAGGAACTGGGACGGCAGTGCGCTACCCGAGATCGGGTTGGCGAACAACATCATCACGACAGGTCCGATGGCGGTGCCGGCGCGTCCGATCAGTGCGACGCATCCGATCATGGGTGCTGCGATCGCGGCGATGGCCATGGCGAAAGCGCTGACGTTGAGCAGGAAGCTGCCCTGGATCGACCCGAACCACAACTGCAGGATGCCGGCGAGCACGATACCGCCGACGATGGAATACACCGTCACCGCGAGGATGCGGCGGCGGGAACCGACGATGACGGTGGCGATTAGAACGCCGCCGATGATGCCGCCGAACAGCATCGGGAAGAACGCCGAACTCAGCAGTGAGCCATTGGGGTCGTCCTCGGAGAACGGCGCGATGTCGGTGACCGTCACCGTCGTCTGATCGCCCGGTGGCACACCGGACTGTTGAATCAGGTTGGCCTCCAACGGGACTGCCAATTGCGCGACCACCTCGTTGACCGCACCGTTGGCTGATGCGGTGAGTACCTCGGGTTCCGCTCCGAGGACGATCCCGCCCATGTAGTCCCGGGCCTCGATGCCGGCCACCGCAGCATCGCGATCCTCGACCACGGTGACGTCATACACCTCGCCGCTGGTGGACAGTTGCTCTTCGACCTGGGTCACCGCCTGTTGCGGCCCGGTGACAGCGATCGAGATGCCCTGCGGGTCGGCGGTCAACGCGGGCCAGGAGAAGGCCAACACGATGATCGCGATGACAGCAGTCAACGCCGCCGCGATGGACAGCGTGCGTGCGACGGGGGTCTCAGGTGGGGTCTCCGGCTCCGGGGTGGGTAGGGGGTCCGGGTGTTTCTCGGACATTCTCATCAACTCCTTAAAACGAATGCTCGTTCTTTAACGTACACTAGCGTCATGCCGAAAGTCACCGAAGCCCACCGTGCGGCTCGTCGCGATGAAATCCTCGACGCCGCTCAGCGCGTGTTTGCCCGAGACGGTTACCGCAGCTCGTCGATGTCGGCGATCATCCGGGAGTCGGGATTGTCCGTAGGAGCGATCTACAGCTATTTCGACGGCAAACAAGCCCTCTTCCGCGCGGTGGTGGAACGTACCCTCGCATTGCGTACCGCCGAGATCGGTGGCGCCGCAGGTTCTTCGCCACGTTCGCCGGCGGAGCTCGTGCGGTCGGTACTGCTGTCGATGCGAGACAAACCGGTGATGACCATGGCTCCGCAGATCTGGGCAGAAGCGGCTGTCGAACCCGATGTCCGTGCCGTGGTCGAGCGGATCTTCACCCAACTCGGCGAGATGTTCCGGACCGAGCTCACGGCGTGGGCGGCACAACATCCCGAACGCGCAGGTGACCGGCCGGCGGAATGGTCCGATCGGGTGACGCCGGTGCTGATCTCAGCCATACCCGGATTCCTCCTCCAGAGCCAGAACATCACCGACTTCGACGAAGAGGCGTATCTCGGCGCCCTCGATGACGCGTATCGCGTCTGATACCAACCAGATTCACGCTCGAGAGATCGGGCAGACGAAAGGAGAACGATAATGAAGATCGCAGTACTCGGGGCCACCGGACGAACGGGGGGCGAGTTCGTGAACCAAGCACTCGCCGCAGGCCACGACGTGGTGGCCTACGTGCGGCGTCCCGAAGCCATGGACGCGGCAGCCAACCTGACCGTGGTGGGTGGACAGCTCGCCGACACCGATGCCCTGGTCGACGCCGTACGCGGATGCGATGCGGTGGTACTGACGTTGGGGCCCAAGATCAGCGAATCGAGCAAGCCACTGATGCAGATCGCGGTACCCGCCGCCATCGAGGCAGCGAAGCGCGCCGGCGTGCAACGAATCGTCGTGCTGTCCGCCCTGGGAGTCGGTGACACGTTCGACAACACCCGCTACCCCTACCGTCTTGGCTGCCGCACCTTCCTGGCCGGCAACTTCCGTGACCACATGGCAGGTGAAAGTCAACTCAACGACAGCGGATTGAATTGGACCACTGTGCATCCCGGTCCGCTCGGCAACGGTGACCGCACACCTCACCCGTTGGTGGTCGACGCGGCCACCAAACGCAAGATGCCGAGGGCGCCGCGGACTCAACGCGCGGATGTCGCTCATGTTCTCCTGGCCGTCATCGACGACACGAGCACTTATGGCAAGCAGATGATGATGACCTCTGCCGAGCAGTCGAACTAGGACCAATGGCAATCACCCACTTCGACAACCAGGAGGTACCGATCCGATGTCTGCCAAAGATATTGCCACCCATGCCCTGAGCGGAGCGCTCTCCGTCAACGCGGTGCCACATGTGGTCAGCGGCCTGCTGGGCCGTCGCTTCACGACCCCGTTCGCCAGCCCTCCGGGCCGGGGCCTGTCGTCACCCACGGTGAACGCGGCCTGGGGAATGGCGAACGCGATTGTGGCGATCAGGCTGTTCAACCCCGGCGAGGATCAGGCCAAGCACGCCGCGTACGTCGCCGGCGCCGTCGCAACCGGACTCGTCCTGTCGACGGTGTTCGGGCGCGCAGGAGCGGATGGCAGGCAAGCCGTGGCCTGATGTCGCCGGCCGATCATGCCTCAGGCGAACGCAACTCCAGAATCGCGACTTCCGGGGGTGCGCCGACCCGGACAGGTGGTCCCCACGCGCCGGCACCGTAGGTGGTGAAGACCGTGGTGCCGTCGACCGTGTCGACACCGGTCACGGCGGGGTCGGCGGCGAGCGCCGCGGCATAACGCAGCGGCCACATCTGGCCGCCGTGTGTGTGGCCGGAGACCTGGAGGTCGACATCGTGTTCGGCGGCTTCGCGCACGTGGTTGGGCTGATGCGCGAGCAACAGGGTGAACTGGTCGTCGGGCCGGCCGGCGAGCGCCGCGTCGAGGTCGGGTTCGTAGGGTGCCGAACTGCTCAGGTCATAGACCCCAGCCACATCGATCGTCGCTGCGCCACGCTGGATTTCGACGCTGGCGTTGTTGATGGTGGTGATGCCCAGCGAACGCCACAGGTCCAGCCACCCCTCCACGTCGTCGGAGATCTCCTCGTGATTGCCGGTGACCCCGAAAACACCCAAGGGAGCGCGCAGATCGGCGAGTGGACGCAGGTCCGGTCCGACATAGTCGATGGTCCCGTCCGAGAGGTCACCGACAACCGCGATCAAATCGGGTTCCTCGGCGTTGACCAGATCGACGACCTTGCGAGTGAGCGCTTCTCCGCGCGCGGCGCCGAGGTGCAGGTCGCTGACCACAGCCACCCGCATGCCGTCGAACTCGGCCGGGAGTCGTTCCATGCTGAGGGTTTCACGCGTCACCCCCCCCGAAGCGGCCTCGCCCACACCGTAGAGCGTGGTGGCCATCGCGACGATGACCATGCCTCCGGTGGCCACACGGAGAAAACGTTGCCGGCCGGCCTGCGTGGGAGATCCGCGCAGGCGTCCGACGACCCGGAGCACCGCCGGCACGATCCCGATCACCGCGAGACCGAGCAGTAGGTAGAACACCAGTGCCAGCCAGGTCATCCCGACGAAACCGATGACCCGGGTCCACGTGGCCGGAAACACGACCCCGACGCCGACCGCGATGACTGCGGACAGCCAGCCGACCGCGAGGAGGACGTCCGCGGCCGTGGCCCATCGTCCCCGCACACCGGGAGCCCGCACGAGGCGCCGATGAAAAAGGAAGTGGACCAGGCCGAGAACGACTGCTGCGATGCCGAGTTGCAGCATCAGCGACTACCTCCGTTTGCGGTTGTGACGGACTTGGCTTTGTCGTCGGACTCGGTGAGCTCACGGATGGCGGTGCCCTCGACGTCGACGTTGGGCAGGATTCGGTCCAGCCACGACGGCAGCTTCCAGGCCCACTCGCCGAGGATCGTGATGACCGCGGGCACGACGATCATGCGAATGATGAACGCGTCGAAGAAGATCGCCGCCGCCAGCGAGAAGCCCATCATCCGCGCGAATGTGTCCGGCGCCAGCATGAACGCGATGAACACCGAGATCATCACCACCGCTGCGGATGTCACGACTCGCGCACCGTGCTGATAGCCGATGATCACCGAGTCCTTCGGCGACCTGCCGTGCACATACTCCTCGCGCATCCGGGTGACCAGGAAGACCTGATAGTCCATGGCGAGGCCGAAGACCACACCCACCAGGAAGATCGGGATGAACGAGTTGAGGGCTGCCGGGTGTTCGATGAGGCCGAAATGGCCCTCCTGGAAGACGAAGACCGCTGCGCCGAACGTGGCGCACACCGAGAACAAGAAGCCGACGGTGGCGACCAGTGGCACCAGGATCGAGCGGAACACGATCATCAGGATGATGAATGCGAGGCCGACCACCAAGACCAGGAAGGGAATCAGCGAGGAACTCAGCGTGGCGGAGATGTCCGACATGATCGCCGTCTGACCGCCGACATGGATCTCGGCACCGGCCGGTGCGGATGCGTCGATGGCCCGGATCTGCTCCATAAGGTCGTGGGTCGCTTCACCGCTCGGTGACTGCTCGGGTGTCACGGTGATGAGGGCGGCGGTGGCCCCATCGTGGGCGGGCACCGGGCCGGAACCGTTGCCGATCCACATGATCTGTGCGGGATTGGCGACGTTGTCGAGCGTGGCGATCTCATCGACCACCGCGCCGGCGGCCGGTGCGATGTCGCCACCATCGGCGTCGCTGACCGTGACGAGCAGCGGGCCGTTGATGCCCTCACCGAACCCGCGCTTCAGCAATTGTGTTGCGTTGTATTCACTGTCGGTGGTGGTGTCCAGACCCAGTTGCAGATTGGACATCGGGATGGCGGCCACGGCCAGCAGTACCAACCCGGCGATCGCGGTGGGCCAGGGATAGCGGGTGATGAACCGGGCCGTGCGCAGGCCGTTGGAAGGCTGGTCATCGGACTCGTCGCCGTGCCGGATACCAGGAACGCGTGGGGTGAAGGCGAACCGGCCGAATACGCCGAGCAATGCAGGAATCAGCGTGATGGCGCCGAGGACGGCGATCAGGATGGCCACCGCCGCCGCAAGACCCATCTGGGTGACGAAGGGGATGCCGACCACCGACAGCGCGGCGACCGCGATCATGACGGTGAGACCCGCGAACACGACTGCCGAACCCGCGGTGCCGACGGCGCGGCCCACGGCGAGTTCCCGGCCATCACCTCGGTTCAGTTCGGAGCGGTAACGCGAAACGATGAACAACGCATAGTCGATGGAGACGGCGATGCCGAGCATGGTGATGATTGCTGTTGCGCTGGACTGGATATCGATGACAGCCGCGCTCAAGGTGAGCAGCAGGATGCTGATTCCCACTCCGACTATCGCGGTCAAGATGGGGATGAAGGCGGCGATCAACGCGCCGAAGGCGACGATCATCACAATGAAGGCAACGGCGAAGCCGAGCAACTCGGCCGCGCCACCGACTTCCATGACCTGCATGAGCGATCCGGTGCCCTCGACCTCGAGACCGCTGCCGCGATGGTCGGCCAGCAGCGACTCGAACGCCTCTTTGTCCTCGGCGGTGAGTTCGTCGGCAGGGATGTCCTGGCGGACCTGTATCAGCCCGACCGTGCCGTTGTCGCCGAGGACGGTCGAGGCGAGCTCGGGGCGTGCCTGCGCAACCGTGACCGGGTTGGCGACGGTCTGCGGGTCCACCACCTGAGGCAGCTGACGGGCGTCGACGACCAAGGCGTCGATCTGCTGCGTGTGGTTGGTTAGCCCATCGTCGGCGGCGACGAGGATGCTCGTCGAGGCCTCGGTCTGTTGCTCGTTCGCCGCCGGAAACTCCTCGCGCAGAATCGTCATGGCGCGGTCGGAGTCGGTGCCGGGGAGTTCGAAACTGCTGGCGAACTTCGGTTGCACGGCTCCGACGAGGGCTCCGAGTGCGACCAGAGCAGCCAGCCAGGTGGCGACAAACCACCATTTGTGTCGAAATGCGAAGCGGCCGAGCCGGTAGAGCGCGAGGGACATGATGATGCCTTTCAAACGCGGGTTCGGGTGGTAGGTGGCTATGAATCCGGCGAACCGCGCATAAGCGACGCGCACAGTAGATATAGTAACAATTGTTAGTAATTGCCTGCCAGGAAGAGGGTTGTCATGCGAGAACGACGATTCTCGATCCGTCCTCGCCGTCTGCCGGCTACCCGGCGGCGCGAAGTCGAGCGGGGTATGCGCAACGTGCGGCGTGCCCCGACCCCGTACTCTGCTCGCTCGTTTTTCGTTGCACCGCATGGGATCGCGTGCGGTAGCGCGCCGACGCACGTGTGGGTGCATCTCGGACTCGTGCGGCACCTGCTGCGCCTGGGTGACCACCGGGGCGCCGGCCTGGAGGTGCTGAGTACGGTGCCCTGTGTGCTCGACCCGCCATGCTGAACACCTCTGGCGCCAACGCCCCCGGCACCCTCAGAGCCCGGGTGTGGCAGGCGTGGACTGGCCTCGCGGATTCCCATGGCGGGGAAAGAACATCGCAGGTATGAAGATCACCGCCGTGAGGGCGAAGGCCACCCAGAACGCGAACCCGAATGCCTCGGACAACAGTGGACTGATGATCGGCATGGCCTCCGGCGGAACGGAACTGATCTGATCGGTACCGCCGCCACTGACGGGTACACCTTGGTCGGTGAGGTTGTGGGTGAAGCGTTGGGTCAGTGCGGTCACCAGCAGCGCGCTACCGAGCGAGGCGCCGACCTGCTGTATCGCAGACAAGGTGGGCGCGGCGCGTGACACCGACGCCTCCGGAAGGTGGGTGTACGCCGCTGCGATGGTCGGCATCATCACCGCGCCGAGACCCATGCCGCGCACGAACAGTGCGACGCTGAGCCACACATAGGAGGAGTCGGCCTCGACTTGGGTGAACGGGATGGTGCCGACCAGTGCGAGCACGACGCCGACGGGAACCACCCAGCCGGCACCGATGCGGTCGGTGAGTCGGCCGCCGATCACCATCGCGACGATCGCGCCGAGACCCTGTGGTGCCAGCAGCAGTCCGGCGGTCAGCGCTCCTTCTCCGCGTGCCGTCTGGTAGTACAACGGCAACAGCAGCATGCCGCCGAACATCCCGATCGCGACCAGGAAGATCGCGATCGTTCCGCTGGCGAACAGCCGGTCCTTCAGGAGCCGGACGTCGATGATCGACGAGGCGCCCTTCGACAGGCTGTGCCAGGTGTAGAGAGCGAGACCCACCGCCCCGCCGATGAGCCAGGCGATAACCGTCCAATCGCCGAAGCCGCCTTCGGAACTCGCCCGGGACAGACCGTAGAGCAGGCACACGAGGCTGCCCGACAGGAGAGCCAGACCCAGGTAGTCGAGTCGACCGGCATCGTCGAGATGGTCGCCGGAGGGAAGCTTCCACACGGCGAGGGCGACTGCGAGGATTCCGACGGGCACGTTGACCAGGAAGATCCAGTGCCAACTGGTGTACTCGACGAGCGCACCACCGATTACCGGGCCGAACACCGGCCCCAACAGCATCGGAACGCCGATGATGCTCATAGCGCGCCCGAGGCGTTGCGGCCCTGCGGCTTTCGCGATGATCGCCTGGCCTCCGGGGAGCAGCATCCCGCCGCCGAGACCCTGGATGATGCGGAAGACGATGAGGCTCTCGATGGACCACGCCGTGGCGCACAGTGCGGATCCGAGGGTGAACATCGTCACCGCGGTGATCCATGTCGCCTTGGAACCGAATCGGTCCATCGCCCAACCGGTGATCGGGATGACCAGTGCGACGGCGAGGAGGTAGCCGGTGACCACCCATTGAGTGGTGGAGAGGGTGGCGTCGAGCTCATGGCTCAGGGTGTCCAGCGCGACGTTGACGATGGTGGTGTCGAGAACCACCATGATCATGCCGGACACGATGACGAGTCCGGTCACAATCACGCTGCGGTCGAGTTTGTCCGGTGATGCGGCGTCGGCGTTTGCCATGTCAGCTCCTGGCGGCTGGTGGTCGGGGTCGGGCCGGTCTTCAGTTGGGTGGGTCGATCATCAAGCGAAAAGCGCTGCAGCGCCATCGAATGCGGTGACATAGTGGTCGGCGAGGCTGATCTCCGGGGACTCGATGTAGGCCTCGAGTGCGAGGTCGAACAGCGACAGGGTCGCAGTCGCCGCGCCGCGGGCACGCAGCTCGCCGAAGTCGGCTCCCTCGCGCGCGCGGACCGCATCGGCAAGGAACTCGGCGAACCGTGCGAACTTGTCGTGCAATGCCTTGTGCAATCGGGCATCTGACGCCACGAGGCGACGCACACGATCGAGGTCTGCCGGGTCCGCGTCCTTGCTGTCGAGCAGGTTCGTGATGACCGTCTTGATATCGACGGACAGCCGGCCGGTGGGCCCGCCGGCCCGGAACTCCACCAGACGCTCCGGATTCGGCGCGGTAGGTGAGCCGAGGACTGCGTCGATCTTGCCCGGGAAATAATTGAACAAGGTACGACGCGAGACGCCCGCGCACTCGGCGACCTCGTCCATCGTGAAGCCGTCGAGCCCGCGCTCCTCGGCCAACGACTGCGCACAATCGACGATCGCGGCCGCGGTCCGCTGGCGACTCGCCGACATTGCACGCTCGGACATGGGTGCAACTATTGCACTCGTCGAGCCGTAGTGCAACAGGTGGATGACCGCGGACGGCTCCACCGGGGTGCGGATCCTGCGACCATGGGCGTCAAGCGGACGATTCGAGGAGGCGGCCACCATGTCGACAGACAAGAGCCCGGACCCCGGCCGGGGGAGAGATCTCGGCGAACCGATCGCCATCGACGAGCACACCACGATGATCCCGGTGACCCGTCGAGGGCTGCGAGGTCGCCCGGTCACGGTCGGCGCCTTCACCATCACCGACGGTGTCACCACGTGGACGCCCGTCGTGGACTCGGGCCGAGTGGCCGTGATCGGGGTGATCACCGGGCTGATCGCCGCGACGCTGGGATCGGCCGCGGTGCTGCGTCAGCCGCCGTGGCCCAAGATGACGATCGAGACCGATCATCTCCCGGGGCACCGGCACCGAGACCGGACGACTACGTAATCCCGGCGGGGCGTCTCGCACCACGACCTCCAGGGCCGGTGCCGTGTGATCGAGCGCGGCGATCTCGCGTTGATCGCGGCAGAGTAGGACGGTGCGTCAACCCCTCGGAATCCGCCCACACCGTTCCGAGCAGAACGCGACAGGAGCCACCATGCCCGACGACACGTTCGACCTGCCCCCGCTGCCACCCGAGTCGGCGGCTCTGCTCGACAAAGTGGTCCCGCCGCCGCATCGGCCACCGCTGCTCTATCGGGCGATGGCCGCCAATCCGGGGGTGCTGCGGGGGTACATCGAGCAACCGATCCTGGGTCTGCGCGGTCTGCTGCACACCGGGCAGCTCTCCGCGGACGAGCGCGAGCTCTGCGTTCTGCGCGTCACCGCCAAATGCGACGCGGAGCATGAATGGGGTGTCCACGTCGCCTACTTCGGGAAGACCTCGGGCCTCACGCAGAGCCAGATCGACGCCACCGTGCTCGACACCGACCCGGAACCCGGCTGGTCGACCCGGCAACGCGCCGTCCTGGACATCGTCGACGCGGTGGTCGACATGCGGCGCCTCGACGCGGCGGAACTGGCCGCGATCGATCGGACGCTCACCATCGAGACCCGTACCGAGATCGTCGCGGTGGCGTCGCTGTACCTGGGGATCTCGGCGACCTGCCGGGTACTGGGGATTCCGCCGGAACCGGGTGCCCCGCGTTTCCCGTCCTGGACGGGTGCACAACGAACACCGTGAGCGGGTGGAACCTGCGACGGCAGCGCTGCGTCCAAACCGCATGGACGACCCCATCGAGTACCTGTTCGGGACCGGGGACGGCGCCACCACCTCGTGGGTGTCGGCGCCCGACGCCGACGTCGACCATGACGGACAGCTCGACGCGGTGACACTCGACTTCGACGGCGACGGCCGCCGCGACGACGCCATGTGGGACACCGACGCCGACGGCATCGCCGACACCGTGGCACTCGACCGCGACGACGACGGACGACCCGACGACTTCTACGGCGACGACGGGAGCGGAGTGTGGGGTGAGCGCACGGCCCGGTCCGAACCGGACCGCGACGAACCACCTCCGCGTCCGGGCCGTGTCGCGGATCCGGCACCACCACCCGAGCCACCCCAACCGCCCGAGGCCGCCGACACGATCGTCGTGAGCTCAGATCTCGACGGCGATGGAACCGACGACATCGAACTCGTCGGTACGCGCCGCGGCGGTGTCCCCGTGGCCGAACGTCTCTACGTGGACTACGACGGCGACGGGCGGTTCGATCGGGTGCTCGTCGATTCCGACGGCGACGGCCGCGCCGACGTCAGCTTTGATGCCCGGTCGCCTCGATTCGAGGGTCGGTGACGGCCAGCGGGCCGTGGTGCGGCGGGGTGTGCACGACCCGCACGACCACCGCGCCGACGAGATACAGGACCACACCGAAGACGAGCAGTCCCACCGACCGCCCGTCCGGGGGGATGGCAACGGCCGCGAGAGTCACCGCACCCACGTAGGCGATGTTGAACACGGCGTCCTGCACCGAGAACACCTGTCCGCGGACCATGTCGCCGATGTCGACCTGCATCGCGACGTCGCCGCACAATTTCGCCATCTGACCGATGAGACCCAGCACGAAGGCGCCGATGCAGAACACCACCGGATTGAAGGTGATCAACGAGAGCTCGGCGACCGCACCGATCAGCATCGCCGCCACCAGCGTCGGGCGCCGGCCGTACCGCTCCACCGAGATCGGCGTCACCACCGCGGCGAGGAAGGCACCGCCCGCCGTGAAGCCGGCGACCACAGTGACGCCGAAGAGGCCGTCACCGAGCCCGGCCTGTTTGCTCAACACGAGCAGCATCAGCGTGTTGATCCCGAACACCAGCCGGTGCGCGCCGATCGCCGACAACGCCGCCGACACCGTGCGCGAGTGCGCCACTGCCCGCGCACCATGACCGAGACCGACCGTGATCGCGTGCACCGCCGACCGTCCGGGATCGTCGGGCTCGTCGGGGCCGAGCTGCAGACGGCCGAACCCGTGCGCGATCGTCGCGGCGATCAACGCGATCACGACACCGCCCAGGGTGGTGAACGCACTGCCGGAGTTGTCCGGACCGAAGATCGCGCGCAGCACCGCCGCGATGCCGGCGCCCACGGCGAGCATCCCGGCCCCGAGGGTGGTGAACAACGCATTGGTCGCCACGATCACGTCGCGGTGCGCGACATGCGGCAGTGACGCCGAGAGCCCCGATGCGACGAACCGACTGGCGCCGGTCACGGCGAGCGCACCGATCAGCACCACGGTCTCGCTGGCGCCGGCGGCGATACACACGGCGACCAGCGCGATCAGCCCGGCCCGAATCACGTTGGCGTACATGAGCACATTGCGGCGGTCCCAGTGATCGAGCAGTGCGCCGGCGAACGGGCCGATGAGCGAGTACGGCAACAACAACACCGCGAGGCCACCGGCGACGGCCAACGGATCGGCGTGTCGCTCGGGGTTGAACAGGATGGAGGCGAACAGCGCCGCCTGGAAAACACCGTCGGTGATCTGGCTGGTCAGGCGCACCGCGAGCAGTCGTCCGAGGCCGGGTGAATGGCCCAGTGAACGAATGAACCCCCGTAGACCGGGGGTCGCATGGGGCGACCCAGACATCACTGATTCAGAGTACCGACCTCGACCCGCCCGCCATGCCATGATGAGGGGGTGGCCGCCGGCGACGAGTCAGAGGAACCGACCCCCGAGTTCTACTCCGAGGGGGCCGAGGGCTCCCCGCGCGACGTACCCGCTGCGCGCCGCGTGCGGCCCGGGACATTGCTTCTCGCCGCGACCGATCTGCTCGAGCCGACGTTCGCCCGCACCGTCATCTACGTCATGGAGCACAACGACGCCGGCAGCCTCGGGGTCGTCCTCAACCGCATGAGTCAAACGGCCGTGCACAATCTGCTGCCGCAGTGGGCCGATCTGTCCGCATCCCCGCGGGCGCTCTTCGTCGGAGGTCCGGTCAAACAGGACGCCGCTCTCTGTCTCGGTGTGGTGAAACTCGGCGCCGACATCACCGGCATCGAGGCGCTGCGCCCGGTGGACGGCCGGATCGTGCTGGTCGATCTCGACGCCGACCCCGAAGAGCTCTCCGCGGTGCTCGACGGCGTGCGGGTGTTCGCCGGCTACTCGGGGTGGGGTGTCGGTCAGCTCGACGGGGAGCTCGAACAGAACAGCTGGATCCTTGCATCGGCGCTCGCCAAGGATCTGCTCGCGCCGACCACCACCGACCTGTGGGGTGCGGTGCTCCGACGCCAGACGTGGCCGACGCCCCTGCTCGCGACGCACCCGATCGACATCAGCCGCAACTGAGACGCGCACCTACCGTTGTGTGAACAGTGACATAGCGCACACCTTTCTGTTACCTTTCGGTCGCTTGGCCAACTCGGTTGGTCAACTCGGCTGGGGTCACAACTGAACGGGGGATTCGGCGACGTGCGGGCGGGAACAATGGTGCGGGCGGGAGCCGTGGCGCGGGCTGCGGTGATCGCGGCCCTCGGTGTGTTGATGGTGCTGGTTCCGGCGACCGCGGGCGCGGCGCCGCCGCCGAGTGGTGGTGCCGCGGCAGCGCGGTGGGTGGCCTCCCACGACGGACCCCAGCCCTATCCGGGCGTGGCCGTCACCTGGGACGTCCCGATCCGGATGAGCGACGGAACAGTGCTGCGCGCCAACGTTTATCGGCCCGCGGATCAGGCCGGCCGCGCGACGACGAAGAAGCATCCGGTGATCGTCAACATGACGCCGTACACCAAACTGATCACCGCGGTCGGGACGGCCGCCACCCAGCACCCGGTGCTCGGGCCGTTCCTGATGCAGCTCGTCAACGGGATCAGTCAGATCGCCGCACCCATCCGCGACATCGCCGACATCTCCCACTTCACCGGCGCCCTCGCCGACGGCGGGGCCCGCACATTCCTGGTCGACGAAGACCTCGTCCGCAGCGGATACACCCAGGTGGTCGTCGACGTCCGCGGCACCGGCTTCTCCCAGGGCACGTGGGACGTGTTCCAGAACCGGGAACAGCGCGACACCGTCGAGGTGATCGACTGGGCTGCGCGACAGGGCTTTTCGAACGGCAAGATCGGCATGTCCGGGGTCTCCTACTCGGCCATCAACCAGATCCAGGCGGCCAACAAGAACCCGGAGCCGCTCGAGGCGATCTTCCCGGTCGAACCCGGCGGGGACCTCATCCGCGACATCGTCGCGCCCGGCGGTGCCCTCGGCGTCGGTTTCCTGCCGATGTGGCTGACCCTGGTCAACACCACCAAGATGGTGCCCAACGTCGCGTCGATGCTGAACGGCACCTTCGACTGGAAGTGGCTCGCCGACCGCATCTCCGACCCGTTCACCTTCTACCCGGAACTGTTCTCCGCGTTGCTCACCCCGGACATCCCGTCGGTCCCGCCGGAGCTGGACAAGCTCCTGCAGTCGGGATCGGAACCACGAACCGCGTGGCTGGACCGGGCCGAACGCATCACCACCCCGACCTTCATCTACGGCGGCTGGTTCGACCTCTTCACCAACAGCGAGGTCCGGATGTACGACAAGATCCCGCTGCCTCCCGGCCGCAAACAGCTCATCATGGGCGACGGCTATCACCTCACCATCGGCGGCGGCCAGGGCCGGGCCGGTGCTCCACCGCGCCTCGACGTTCTCCAGAAGGCCTGGTTCGACAAGTGGCTCAAGGGAATCGACAACGGCATCGACTCGTACGGTCCGGTGAACCTGAAACAGGTGGGCGACTCCTGGATCACCGCCCAGCAGTTCCCGCGTGCCGGGATGACCCGCCAGCGCCTGTACCTCGGCGATCGCCGCAGCGGCACGGCTCCGCACGCCGTACGCGACGGCAGTCTCACCGCCGAGCCGACCGGGTCGCGGGGCCGGATGACGATCTCGCCCGGCGTCCTGACCCTGTGCTCGCGTGACTCCGCCCAACAGATGGCCGGCGTGACCGCGTTCTTCCCGTGGTGCGCCGAGGACGCCCGGATCTCCGAGCACAACGCGCTGACCTTCACCAGCGCCCCGATGCGCACCGCCCGCAGTGTCTCCGGCTATTCGAATGTCCGGGTGAACGCCGTGATGGACGCGACCGACGGATACTGGACCGCCACCCTCAACGACGTTGCGCCCGACGGCACGTCGAAGGTCATCAGCTCCGGCCAGGTGACGGCGTCGTTGCGGAACTACGACCGATCGCAATCACAGTTCGCGCCGAACGGCGACGTGATCGACCCGTTCTACACACTCACGCTGGACACCCGTGAGCGCGTCACCCCGGGCCGACCCGTCACCATCGACATCGGACTGTTGCCGACCGAGGCGCTGATCAAACCGGGCCACCGGTTGCGTGTGGACGTGTTCGCGATGAACCTGCCGCGCGGACTCCCGTTGCGGCCGCTGCTGAACGAGTCGCAGCTCAAACCGCAGCACATCCAGCTCGATCCGCGGTCCCCGAGCTTCGTCAATCTGCCGCTGTCACGGCCGGTGGGGTAATCGACGAGCGGCTCACTCCGTCTCGTGATTGTCCGGATAGGCGGTGACCGCGAGAAACCGGATCGGCAGGCGCACCAGGTCGTGCGGTCCGTGGATACCTTCGCCATCGAGCAGCAGGCAGTCGCCGGGGCGCAGCGTGTACTCGGCCTTGCCGTGCCCGTAGACCATGACGCCCTCGAGCATGTACAGCATCTCCGTGCCCGGATGTTGAAAGCGGGGAAACACCTCGCTGTCGTCGGTGAGGGTGACCAGCACCGGTTCGAGACGCTTGTGCTGGCCGCGGAGCCCGCCGAGCAACTCGTAGTGGTGGCCGACCCGGGTACCGCGGCCGACGATCACGGCACCTTTGCCGGCTTCGGTGAAGATGGCCTCGCGGTCGACGTCGGCGCCCCGGAACAGTGAGGTGACCGGGACGTCGAGACCTGCGGCCAGGCGTGCGAGAGTGGAGAGGCTGCAGGAGGTCTGGGCGTTCTCGATCTTCGACAGCATCGCCTTGGAGATGCCGACCTTGGCCGCCATGTCGGCGACCGACATACCCGCGTTGCGGCGTAGCAGCCGCACCTGGTGGGCGATCGCGGCCTCGAGGTCACCGCCGGTGGGTGCGTCACCGACCACCTCGCGTTGAACGGGTGCGGGATCACCGGTATCGCGAACGGTCGGCGTCGTGTCGGCACTCATGTGGGTAGTCTAGCGAACTATCGTTTCCTCGCAGTGGACACACTCTGGGGTGCGTTCGGCCGTGTTCAGACCGTCGCGGCGTCGGCTTCCCGCCCGTAGCGCGTGGCCAGCCACGAGCACAGGATCAGCTGGATCTGGTGGAAGATCATCAGCGGCAACACGATCAAGCCCACCGTCGAACCCGCGAACAACACCGTGGCCATCGGCAGACCGGTCGCGAGACTCTTCTTGGTGCCGCAGAACTGGATCGCGATCACGTCCTCGCGTCGGAATCCGAGCCGTCGGGGCACCCAGTGCGTGACGATCAGCATCACCACCACCAGGACCAGCGAGATCAGGGTGACCGCGATCAACTGGCCGACATTCACGATCGACCAGATGCCCTCCCGGACGCCCTCACTGAAGGCCACGTAGACCACGAGCACGATGGTGCTGCGGTCGGCGTACTTGGTGACCTTCGCGTGCCGGGCGAAGAACGGCCCGACCCACGGCCGGGCGAGCTGACCGACGATGAACGGCACCAGGATCTGACCGATGATCTCGAGGATCGAGCCGCCGTCGATGGAGACCCCGCCCTCTGTGCTCATGAGCGCGACGACCAGCAGCGGCGTCAGCACCACCCCGATGATGTTGGACGCCGACGCGCTCACGATCGCACCCGGCACGTTGCCGCGGGCGATCGAGGTGAACGCGATCGACGACTGGACCGTCGAGGGCACCAGGCACAGGAACAACATGCCGGCGTAGAGGTCGTCGCCGATCAGTGGCTCGACGAGCGGTTTCATCGCCAGCCCGATGAGCGGGAACACCACGAACGTGAACGTCAGGATCGTGGCGTGCAGCCGCCAGTGCTTGAGACCGTCGAGCGCCTCGCGCGGATGCAGGCGTGTGCCGTAGAGAAAGAACAGGGCCGCGATCGCGACCTTGACCACCCAGTCGAGGACCTCCGCCGCATCACCCCGTGCCGGGAGGAAGGCAGCCACGACCACCGCCGCGAGGATGGCGAGGATGAACCCGTCGATGGGTGAACGGTTGAGCCAGTCGCGCACGACCGCCACAGGGGAGGCCACCGTGGTTCAGTTCCGCGACGACTCGTCAGCGCAGACCCCGCGCAGGCTGCACGCCCCGCAGCTCGACGTCCCGCACTCGGAGGCGGGGTCGGCCGGGTCGTGGTCATGCGGGGGCTGGTCGGCCTGCTCCGTACTTGTTGCGTCCTGCGATGAACAGCACGCGCAGCCGGTATCGGCCGGTACTGCGGCGGCGGCACGCACGCCGTAGGCGCTCACGATCCCGACCACGAACATCGCGGCCACCAGACCGACAACGGCGAACACCAGCGACCAGTACCCACCGACTCCGAGGGTGAGGATGCCGGCCAGCACCAGGATGCCGGCGGCCGCCAACTCACCCGGGGCGGCCACGCGGTTGGCGACGGCGAACGTCTGCTCGGAGCGCAACGTCTCGGGCGACCGCACCCCCAGCCACCGATTGCGGCGCAGCCGGCCGGTGATGCCCAGGGTGCCGACCACCAGCCACATCGCGGCGAGCACGAAGACGATCACGGCGGCGACGACAAGCAGGACGTTCACAGGCACAACCATACGACCGACCGTCGTAGCAGTACCAATCCGTTTCCGGTCCTGGGGCCGCGGCCGGTCGGTGTCGTGTCGCGCTCCGTGGAGGAATCCGGTGCCAGCCGCGATACTTGGTGCACCCGACCGCAGGACCAGAACTCGAACCGCAGGGGTGTGGCCGCCGGTACCGGCGATGGACATGCCGCTATGAGCAGGGGAAACGCTTGACAGAAGTCGCCATCTACCTCGTCGTCACCTTCGGTCTCGGGGGCCTCGCCATGGCGCTGCGCCTGCCCCCGTTGGTGGGGTTCCTGGCGGCCGGGTTCGTCATCAACGGCCTCGACGTGGAGGAGATCCCGCAACTCGACATCCTCGCCGACCTCGGCGTCACGCTGCTGCTGTTCGCGATCGGACTCAAACTCGACGTCCGCATCCTGTTGCGGCGCGAGGTGTGGTTGACGACGTCGGTGCACATGTTGGTCAGCGTCGTGTTCGGCAGCATCGCACTGTGGATCGCGGCAGTGGCGGGCATGGCGATGCTCGCCGGGCAGAGTCTGCAGACCATCGCGCTGCTGGCCTTCGCGCTGTCGTTCTCCAGCACGGTGTTCGTCGTCAAGATCCTCGAGGAGCGCGGCGAATCGCATTCGCTCTACGGCCGCGTCGCCATCGGCATCCTGGTGATGCAGGACGTCATCGCGGTGGTCTTCCTGACCGCCACGGGCGGCGAGATGCCGAGCCCATGGGCGCTGACTCTGGTCGGGTTGTGGCCGCTGACCTGGGTGCTGCGCCGGATCTGGAGCCGGCTCGGGCACGGGGAGATGCAGTCGCTGTTCGGGATCGTGATGGCCCTGGTGCCGGGCTACGCCTGGTTCACGGCCGTCGGGCTCAAGGGCGACCTCGGCGCTCTGATCGTCGGGGTGCTGTTGGCGTCGCATCCCGCCGCCTCCGAACTCGCCCGGTCGCTCTTCCACATCAAGGAACTGCTGCTCGTCGCGTTCTTCGTGTCGATCGGTCTGACCGGGCTGCCGGATCTGCCCACCATCGGTGTCGCCCTGCTGATGCTGCTGTTCCTGCCGTTCAAGGCGGCCTGGTACGTGGCGTTGCTGTCGTTCCTGAAGCTGCGCTATCGCACCGCGATCCTGGCCGGACTCGGATTGATGAACTACTCGGAGTTCGGGCTGATCGTGGTGTCCGTCGGGGTCACGGCCGACCTGCTGGGGGAGGCCTGGCTGGTGGAGATGTCGATCGCCGTGGCGATGAGCTTTGTCGTGTCGGCGCTGGTCAACGGGCGTGGACACCTGATGGTGGAGAAGATCGCCGCGCGGCTGCCTGACCAGGACGAACGCAAGCTGCATCCCGAGGAGCGGCCCGGTGACGCCGGTGACGCCGAGGTGGTGGTGATCGGTATGGGACGCGTCGGATTCGCCGCCTACCAGCGGCTCACCGATCATTACGGGCTGCGGGTGGTGGGCGTCGACTACGACGGTCCGCGCATCGGTCGCCTCAAGGAGCAGGGCCTGCGGGTCATCGAGGGCGACGCCACCGACCTGGACTTCTGGAACCAGCTCCGCCACTCGGACTCCGTGCGGATCGCGGTGCTGGCGATGCCGCGCCACGGCGCGAACGTCACCGCCCTCGAATGTCTGCGCGAGTCCGGATTCAGCGGCCAGGTCGCCGCGGTCGCCCGCTACGACGACGAGGTCGCCTGGGCGCGCGGGCACGGCGTGGGCATCGCCTTCAACGTGTACGCGGGCGCCGGGCTCGAGCTCGCCGATCAGGTCGCCGGTGGTGACATACCACGCAGGCGGGAGCCCGACGCCGAGACCGACGATGATCGGACGACGGGGTAACTCTTCCGTGGGTCGAGTAGGCGTGCCCGTTCCGCAGGTCGAGTAGGCCTCCCCTCCCGTGGGTCGAGTAGCCCCGCGAGCGCAGCGAGCAGGCGTTCCCTTTCCGTGGGTCGAGTAGCCCCGCGAGCGCAGCGAGCAGGCGTATCGAGACCACCCCCGACGACCGCCGAGAACCGACGATTTACGCTGGTCGGGTGACTTCAGCTGATTCTGCTCGCACCGCACCGACGGCCACCGACGCGGGTGTGCCCGGCCACCGGTACACCGCGGAGCTCGCCGGTGAGATCGAGACCCGGTGGCAGGCGAACTGGGCAGACCAGCATGCCTACGAGGCGCCGAACCCCGTCGGACCGCTCGCCGGCGACATGAGCGCCGTCGGCGGTGACGCCCCCGATTCGCCGTCGAAGCTGTTCATCCAGGACATGTTCCCGTACCCGTCCGGATCGGGACTGCACGTCGGGCACCCGCTCGGCTTCATCGCCAGTGACGTCTTCGCGCGCTATCAGCGGATGACGGGCAAGAACGTTCTGCACACGATGGGCTTCGACTCCTTCGGCCTGCCCGCCGAGCAGTACGCGGTGCAGACCGGCACGCACCCGCGGACCACGACCGAGGCGAACATCGAGCGCTACCTCGGCCAGATCCGCCGGCTGGGACTCGGCCACGACGAGCGGCGCCGCGTCGCCACCACCGACGTCGAGTTCTACCGCTGGACGCAGTGGATCTTCCTGCAGATCTTCAACGCCTGGTACGACACCGACCAGCAGAAGGCGCGGCCGATCGCCGAACTCATCGCCGAGTTCGATTCCGGCGCACGCACACCCGCCGACGGCCGGGGCTGGTCGGCCTTGTCGAAGGCCGAGCGCAACGAGCTCATCGACTCCTATCGCCTGGTCTATCAGAGCGATTCGCTGGTCAACTGGTGTCCCGGACTGGGTACCGTGCTGGCCAACGAGGAGGTCACCTCCGACGGCCGCAGCGATCGCGGCAATTTCCCGGTGTTCCGAAAGCACCTGCGGCAGTGGATGATGCGGATCACCGCCTACTCCGACCGGCTGATCGACGACCTGGACCTGCTGGACTGGTCGGATCAGGTGAAGACCATGCAGCGCAACTGGATCGGGCGTTCGCGCGGCGCGCAGGTGACATTTCAGGCCGACGGTCACTCGATCGAGGTGTTCACCACCCGCCCCGACACCCTGTTCGGCGCCACCTACATGGTGCTGGCGCCGGAACACCCACTGGTGGACACCCTGACGGCGGCGTCGTGGCCCGAGGGTGTCGACGACCGGTGGACGGGCGGTGCGGCTCGACCCGCCGACGCGATCGCGATCTATCGCGCGGCCATCGCGGCGAAGTCGGATCTGGAGCGGCAGGAGAACAAGGAGAAGACCGGCGTGTTCACCGGTTCCTTCGCCACCAATCCGGTGAACGGCGAACAGGTTCCGGTGTTCATTGCCGACTACGTGCTGATGGGCTACGGCACCGGCGCGATCATGGCCGTGCCCGGCCACGACGCCCGCGACCACGAGTTCGCCTCGGCGTTCGGGCTGCCGATCCGGGAGGTCATCGGCTCCGAGCAGGGCGTCGAGAACGAGGCGTATGTCGGTGACGGCCCGCTGGTGAACTCGGGCTTCCTGGACGGCTTGGCGGTCGACGAGGCGAAGTCCGCGATGATCGATTGGCTGGAGAAAGAGGGCAGCGGCGTCGGGAAGATCCAGTACAAGCTGCGCGACTGGCTGTTCGCCCGCCAGCGGTATTGGGGTGAGCCGTTCCCGATCGTCTACGACGCCGACGGACAAGCCCACCCGCTCCCGGAATCGATGCTGCCGGTAGAGCTTCCGGAGGTCGACGACTACGCACCGGTCTCCTTCGACCCCGACGACGCGGACAGCGAGCCGTCGCCGCCGCTGGCCAAGGCCACCGACTGGATGACCGTTGAACTGGACCTGGGCGACGGTCTGCAGACCTACACGCGGGACGCCAACGTGATGCCGCAGTGGGCAGGCAGCTCCTGGTATCAGCTGCGCTACATCGACCCCACCAACGACGAGACGTTCTGCGCCAAGGAGAACGAGGCCTACTGGATGGGCCCGCGACCCGAGCTGCACGGACCTGACGATCCAGGCGGCCTGGACCTGTACATCGGCGGCATGGAGCATGCGGTGCTGCACCTGCTGTACTCGCGGTTCTGGCACAAGGTGCTGTTTGATCTCGGCTATGTGACGAGTCGCGAGCCGTACCGAAAGCTGTTCAACCAGGGCATGATCCAGGCCTTCGCGTACACCGATGCCCGCGGCATCTACGTGCCGGCGGACGAGGTCGAGGAGCGTGACGGGAAGTACTTCCACAACGGTGAGCTGGTCACTCAGGAGTACGGCAAGATGGGCAAGTCGCTCAAGAACTCCGTTGCGCCCGACGACATCTGCCGCGACTACGGCGCCGACACGCTGCGCGTGTACGAGATGTTCATGGGTCCGCTGGACCAGAGCCGGCCGTGGGCCACCAAGGATGTCGTGGGGTCGCAGCGCTTCCTGCAGCGGATCTGGCGTCTCGTCGTCGACGAGGAGACCGGGTCGCTGCGATGCGCCGACGTCGACCTCGACGACGACACGACACGGTTGCTGCACAAGACGATCGCCGGTGTGCGCGAGGACTACGCCGAGCTGCGTAACAACACCGCGGTCGCTAAGTTGACCGTGCTGACCAACCACCTGACGAAGAACTTCGAGAAGTCCGGTGCGCCGCGTGCGGCCGTCGAACCGCTGGTGCTGATGCTGGCGCCGCTGGCCCCGCACGTCGCCGAGGAGCTGTGGCACCGCCTAGGACACGAGACCCTGCTCGTGCACGGACCGTTCCCCGAGGCCGACGAGCAGTGGTTGGTGGAGGACACCATCGAGATCCCCGTCCAGGTGAAGGGCAAGGTCCGCAGCCGCATCACCGTCGCCGCCGACGCCGACGAGGCGACCGTGCGGGCCACCGCCCTGGCCGACGAGAAGATCGCGCCGCTGCTCGACGGCGAACCGCGCAAGGTGATCGTCGTGCCGGGCCGGATGGTCAACGTGGTCCCGTAGGTCCACGGTCTCTGGAGTGCCCGTTCCCCGGTCCCTGAGGAGGTTCGGAGCGCTAGCGGAGAACCGTCACGAAGGGCCGCCCCGACCGATGGCCCCCACCGCCTCCACCGCCTACTTCGGCGGCAACTTGCGCGCGTAATCGGACCCGAGGGTCACCCAGCGCTGCAGTTGGCGCTCGGTGCGGATGCCGTCGTCGGAGACCCGCAGCCAGCCGCGCAGCTCACGTCCGGACATGACCATCGGTTCGGTGTTGTCGAAGGCGAGGAGCCCTTCGGTGTCCTCCGGCGGCACCCGGACCATGATGCCGCCCTGACCGCTGGCGGCGAGCGCCATGTTGCCGTTGATCAGGAAGGCCAGCCCACCGAACATCGACTTCTCGTCCACACCGCACTCTTCGGAGAGCATCCCGCGAATCCGGTACGCGAGGTCGAGGTCGTAGGCCACGGGTTAGAGCCTAAGTCCTCAACGGGGGTTGGAAAAGAACTTACCGCTCAGTAAGATGGCGGGCATGGCGATCAACCTGGAGCTCCCGAAGAAGTTCGATTCGACGGTCGAGCGCACCCACATGGCGGCCGAGCACATCTTCCGGCCGATCTCGCGCAAGTACGACCAGGCCGAGCACGAGTACCCGACCGAGCTCGACGAGCTGGGCAAGCTCGCCCAGCAGGCCCGTAAGCAGGAGAAAGAGGCCGAGGCCGGGGAGACCGCCGACGGCGACGCCGGGACCGTCAACGGCTCCAACATGCGCGCCCTGATCTCCGCGCGCGAGATGAGCTGGGGCGACGTCGGCCTGCTGCTGTCGATCCCGTACCAGGGCCTGGGCAACGCGGCGATCGCCGCCGTGGCCAACGAGGAACAACTCGAGAAGTTCTCCGGAGTGTGGGCGGCGATGGCGATCACCGAACCGAGCTTCGGTTCCGACTCGGCCGCCGTCTCGACCACCGCCACCCGCGACGGCGACGACTACCTCATCAACGGCGAGAAGGTCTTCGTCACCGCCGGCTCCCGTGCCGACCACGTCGTCGTGTGGGCGACCGTCGACAAGAGTGCCGGGCGGGCCGCGATCAAGAGCTTCGTCGTCCCGATGACGACCGACGGAGTGACCGTCGCACGCCTCGAGCACAAGCTCGGCATCAAGGCGTCCGACACCGCGGTGATCCGTTTCGAGAACGCCCGTGTCCCCGCCGACAACCTGCTCGGCTCACCCGAGGTGGACACCAAGAAGGCATTCGGCGGGGTCATGCAGACCTTCGACAACACCCGCCCCGTCGTGGCCGCGATGGCGATCGGCCTGGGCCGTGCCGCTCTCGAGGAGCTGCGCCGCATCCTCGAGGAAGCCGGCCACGAGATCGACTACGACAAGTCCGCCGCGGCCCAACATGCGTCGGTGTGTGAGTTCATCCGCCTCGAATCCGACTGGGAGGCATCGTGGTTGCACACGGTGCGCGCCGCCTGGATGGCCGACAACAAAGAGCCCAATTCCGCGGAGGCGTCGATGTCGAAGGCCAAGGCCGGGCGCACCGTCACCGACATCACCAACAAGGCCGTCGAGATTGGAGCCACCGCGGGATTCTCGGAGACCTCGCTGCTGGAGAAGTGGGCGCGCGATTCGAAGATCCTCGACATCTTCGAGGGCACCCAGCAGATTCAGCAACTGATCATCGCGCGGCGGGTGCTGGGGAAGTCGAGCGCCGACCTGAAATGACCGGACGGCGGTCGTCAGGTCACCGGGTGTGCCCGGTGTCGTCGTCGCCGCGGTACAGCTCCTCGTAGTGTTCTTCTTCCTCCGCGGTCACCTCGGGCTGTAGCGGATCCTGCTGGATTCGGGTGTCTCCGGGCTGACGGGCGGAGATGTAGCGGCTCACGAAGAGCAGTGCGACGGCGACGATCGCGACCAGCACGGCGGCGACCGTCCACCAGATCGCGGCGGAGTGTCCGCCGGCGGCGCTGCCCACGGCGGCGGCGACCAGGACCAGGGTCACCATGAGGGCGCCGTATCCGACGAACCCCATCCCCTTCAACAGGCGTGCATGCTCGGCGGGACGCCGGCGGGTGTTCGATCGATCGGTCATCGCTCGTACCTCGACTTGTGAAACGGACGTGACGAGTGTGCCCGTTCCGGCGGCGGGTCAAACGTACGGGCTGCGGGGCCGCGGTCAGCGCAACAGCCGCTGACGCAACCGCTGATCCCGTTCGATCCGTTCGGAGTCTCTACGACGTCGTTCGGCCATGATCGCCGCCAGTACCATCTCGTCCGGTGCTCCTGTAGGTGGTGCGGGCGCGACGAACGGGGCGGCATCGTGGACGAGCCGCTGCGCCAGCAGGATTCGTGCCTGCGTGGACAGCCGTTCGCGGCGGCCGAGGAACTGGCGGACCGCGATCGCCAGGTGCACGGGAAGCGGCGCGACGTCCGCGGTCTGTGCCCAGCCGGCGAGCGCCGGCGGCATCGGGATGGGTTCGGGCACGTCGAGCTTGTGCCGGTCGCGGATCACGTACGTCCCGGCGAGCAGATCGCCGAAGCGCTTGCCCTTCTTGGTGCAGACCGCCGCGACGAGCGCCGGCAGGCCGCCGCAACCGTAGATCTCGATCACGCCGAGCAAGGCCCGGGTCAGCGCGTGCCGGAAGCCGATCGGTCCCGCGTCGTCGCGGACGGTGCGGATACCGGTGACCCAGTGGCCGACGGTCTTGCCGCGGGTGACGGTCTCCAGCGTGGTCGGGATGATGACCAGGGCGGTGATCAGCGACAGGGTCAGCGACGCGACGAGCATCGCGAAATCGGTGTCACCGACCACCTTCAGGGTCAGCCACCGCAGCGCCCACCATGCCGTGTACCCGAGGAAGAGGTCGATCAGCCCGGAGACCATCCGCAGCCCGATCCCCGCCGGCGGGAGATCGAGGGCGACGGCCTCGCCGGAGACGAGGTCGTCGCGGCCCACGCCGTACGTCGCGCTCACGCCGCGAGACGCCGTCGGCGGAGGGACAGGACCGTACATGACCGAGAGCGTAGTCGCGTGTGGTCACCGGCAGCAGGCTCCTGCACCGCGTGAATGACGATGCGGACGGCGACGTCGCGGGTGCGGTTACGCTGACCGCGTGGACCTCGACGCCTATGTGGCCGCACATCGCGCGACATGGGAGCGGCTCGACCAACTCACCCGGCAGCGCCGGCTGTCGGGTGCCGACGCCGACGAGATCGTCGACACCTATCAGCGTGTGGCCACCCATCTGTCGGTGATCCGGTCGACGGCACCCGACGCGTCGCTGGTCGCCTACCTCTCGGCGCTGTTGGCGCGCGCCCGGTCCCGCGCCGCCGGTACCCGGGTGATGTCGTGGTCGGACGTGGGGCGGTTCTTCGCGCGGACCTTCCCCGCAGCGCTGTATCGCCAACGGTGGTGGTGGCTGTCGGTGATGGCGGCGTCCATCGGTGCCGCGGTCGTGATGGGCTGGTGGATGCTCGATCACCCGCGCATCGAGAGTTCGCTGCTCTCCGAGGCGCAGATCGAGCAGCTGGTGAACAACGACTTCGAGGAGTACTACAGCGAATACGCGGCGACATCGTTCGCCGCGCGCGTGTGGACCAACAACTTCTGGCTCGCCGCACTGTGTATCGCGTTCGGTGTGTTCTGCCTTCCGGTTGTCTACATGTTGTATTCGAACATGCTGAACCTGGCGATCATCGGGTCCATCATGATCCGCCACGGCCGCGGTGACCTGTTCTTCGGACTTCTCACGCCCCATGGCTTGCTCGAGTTGACGTGCCTGTTCGTCGCGGCCGGCGTCGGACTGCGACTGTTCTGGGCGTGGGTGTCACCGGGGGACCGGACGCGGGTGCAGTCGTTGGGCGAGGAGGGACGCGCAGCCGTCGGCGTGGCGCTCGGACTGGTGGTGTTGCTGTTGATCTGCGGGCTGATCGAGGCATTCGTGACACCCTCGGGCTTGCCCACCTGGGCCCGGATCGGGATCGGGGTGACCGCGTGGATCGGCTTCCTGGGCTACGTCTTCACTCTCGGGCGGTGGGCCCACAACGCCGGTGAGACCGGCGATCTCGCCGAGTCGGAGCGCGGGTTCACGGTCCGGACGGCCGCCTGAGTGCGGCATCGAGTTCTCGCAGAAGACGTCCGAGGGAGGTGTCGCCGGCGACCGAAGGCGGCAGCTCGCCGACCATCTGTCGGACGGGTTCGTCGGCATCGGCGATCATCTGGGCGATGACCTCCGCAGCGACCTGCGCACCGTGTGCATGTTCGGTGGCCTGCGCCGCGTAGGCCGCCGCGCCCAACAGATGTCGGGTCTGACGGGCTGCCGCCGTTCCGGTGAGATCGAGGTGGGTGTATGCGACCGCGGCGGCCATCGAGGCGGCACGGGCGGCCGACTGCGCGGCCGTGTCGGTGTACGCACCCGCGGCGCGATGGGCGCCGAACGACGCATCGCGAAGTGCCTTGTCCCGAGGGCGGCCATCGGCGAAATCGCGTGCCGCCTCGATGGCCAGCCGGACCCGGGCATCCGTCGGGGCGACAGTCTCGAAGATCGGGAGTACCCGTTCGGCGCAGTTGGCGGCCCACGCGGCGACCGGACGGAGGTCGGAGGTCACAACAACCCACGCGACTTGAGCACCAGATAGTGATCGGCCAACGCGGCCGGCAATCGCTCCGGCTCGGCGTCCACGACATCCACCCCGAGCCGTCCGACGGCAGCCGCTGTGCGGTTACGGAGCGCCATCGTGCGTGCGGCAGCGGCGGCGTCATAGATCTCGCGCGCGTCGTCGCGATGTTCCAGCATTTCCAGGAGGGCCGGATCGGCGACCGACCCGATCACGACCCGATACCGTTGCGCCAGAACCGACAACGGCGGGAGCAGCGACTCCTCCACGGCGGCCGGCTCGAGTGGGGTGAGCAGCACGAGCAGTGCCCGCTGCCGCGACACCTTCGTCACCTCGGCGCCCAGCAGCGGCCAATCCGCCTCCAACAGAGCGGGTTCCAGTGGAGCCATCGCGTTCACGAGGTCGCTGAGCAGCGTGGTCCGCGACGACCCGACCACCCGCCGGTGCACGCGGCGGTCGCCGGCGATGAGGTCGACCCGGTCGCCCGCATGCGATGCCAGCGCGGCCAGCAGCAGCGCGGAGTCCATCGCGGCGTCGAGCCGCGGAACGTCTCCGACCCGTCCGGCCGACGTGCGTGAGGTGTCCAACACGATGACGATGTGCCGGTCCTTCTCCGGCTGCCACGTGCGCACCACCGTGGATTGTCGACGTGCGGTCGCCCGCCAGTCGATACTGCGGACGTCGTCGCCCTCGACATAGTCGCGCAGCGAATCGAACTCGGTGCCCTGGCCGCGGATCCGCACCGCGGACCGGCCGTCGAGCTGTCGCAGCCGCGCGAGCCGCGACGGCAGGTGCTTGCGCGACCCGAACGGCGGCAGCGCGCGGACATGCCCTGGTACATACTGCGACCTCTGCCGACCGCCGAGGCCGAGCGGCCCGGTACGGCGGATCGTCACCCGAATGGCATGCCGGTCGCCGCGTCGGGTCGGACGAAGGGCGGTGGTGACGGCGCGCCGTTCCCCGGCGGGGATCGCGACACGGTGCCGGTTGCCGGTCGCGCCGGCCGACGGCTGCCACGCGTCGCGGAGGTGGCCGCGAAACCGCCGACTGCCGAGATTCTCCACCAGCAGCGTCGACTCAGTGGCGTCCCCGAGGCGAATGGGTGCGGTCGGTGTCCGGGTCATCCGCACCACCGCGGTCGAGCCGGCGCCGAGAACGTCCAGCACCAGCACGATCACACAGAACAGCAGCCACAGACCGACCGTGCCGAAATGTGGGTACACGACGATCGGTACGGCACCCAGCAGCACCAGGGCGAAGAAGCGGCCGGTCACGAACATGTCGACGGCCGGTCAGCGCGGAACCGGGACGGAGCCGATCGCGGCGTCGAGCACCGCAGCCACCGACACCCCTTCCAGTTCCGCCTCGGGCCGTAACGACAAGCGGTGTGCCAGCGTCGATTGCGCCAACGACTTCACGTCGTCGGGGGTGACGTAGTCGCGGCCGTTGAGCCACGCCCACGCCCTGCTCGTGGCGAGCAATGCCGTTGCACCGCGCGGACTCACGCCCAGCGCCAGCGACGGGGACATCCGGGTCGCACGGGCGAGGTCGACGATGTAGGCGGCCACCGGCGGCGACACCGCGACCCGCCGCACCGCGTCCGAACCGGTGATCACGTCCCGGGCGGAGGCGACCGGGCGCACCCCGGCGGCGGCGAGATCGCGCGGATCGAATCCCGCGGCGTGCCGCATGACGACGGCGATCTCGTCGTCGCGCGGCGGAAGCGGAAGCGTGACTTTGATCAGGAACCGGTCGAGCTGCGCCTCGGGCAGCGGGTAGGTGCCCTCGTACTCGACCGGGTTCTGCGTGGCCGCGACGAGGAACGGCGACGGCAGCGGCCGCGGGATGCCGTCGACCGAGACCTGCCGCTCCTCCATGGCCTCCAGCAAGGATGCCTGCGTCTTGGGGGGCGTGCGGTTGATCTCGTCCGCCAGCAGCAGATTGGTGAACACCGGGCCCTCGCGGAACGTGAACTCCGACGTGGCGCCGTCGAACACCAGTGAGCCGGTCACATCACCGGGCATCAGATCGGGCGTGAACTGGACGCGCTTGGTGTCGACGTCCAGCGCGGCCGCGGTGGAGCGCACGAGCAACGTCTTCGCGACACCCGGGACACCCTCCAGCAGGATGTGGCCGCGACACAGCAGCGCGATCAAGATGCCGGTCACCGCGGCATCCTGTCCGACAACGGCTTTGGCGGTCTCCTCGCGGACGGCGGACAGCGCGGCGCGGGCATCGGCGAAGGTGGTCGGATTGACGGTCATGGTATGCGACGGACTTCCTGGTCGAGGGCGGTCAATTCGGATGTGAACTGAACGAGCTGCTCCGGTGTCTGGGGGAGTGGACCCGCGAGCAACGCGTGGACGTGGCGGGGGTCGTGGCCGGTGGCTTGCGCGGCTGCGGCGACGATCGCCAGGACGGCCGGGGTGGGTGGACCGACACCCCCGAAGTCGTCGGCATCGTCGAGGTCCCGACTCGCCCGCGCCGCGTCGAACGGCAGACCCAGATGGCGGGACATGCGCTCGAGGGTGTGGATACGCAGCTGCCCGGCGGCGCGGTCATCGGCTCGCGCCTTGTGGTACATCCGACCACGCGCCTGGGTGGTCTCGATGGCCTTCACGACCGCGGGCAGCGGTTCACTGACCAGCGGACCGAAACGCCTTCCGCGCCAGAACATCAGTGCGATCAGGCCTAAGAAGGCGAGAAGAACGAGCGGCCCGACCGCGAGGGGCACATCAGACGGTTCGGCCTCGACATCCGGGGTCGTCAGGGTGTCGTCGAACGACGGCAGGTACCACAGCAGGCGGTCGGAGTTCCCGAAGGTGCGTACCGCGACGCCGGCGTTGTCGAAACGGGTGATCTGGTCGTTCTGCAGGAACTCGCCGCTGACGACGAGCACCTCCGGGCGGGTGGATGTCGCGTCGAGGCGAACGACGCCCGACACGTCGTCGACGGTGAAACAGCTGGTGGCGGCAATGCTCTCGCCCACCACCTGATACCCGTCCACGTCGTGCAGGATCATGTCGTCGCGGGCGATGTCGTCGGTGATGCAGTCCGCGTCGACGGCGTCGGTGATCCCGATGGCCGAGCCGGTGACGACGGGGAGATCGAGCAACCCGAGGCCCTGCATCGTCGGGGCGACGACGATGATCCGGCCGGCCCCGCGGACGTGGTCGAGGAACTCTCGGGCGGTCGTATCGCCGAGTTCGTCTGTCGCACCGATCACCACGGTGGTGTTCGAGCCCGGGCGCGGCTCGTCGAGCAGGTCGTTCTGGCGACGCGCGACGGTGACCGCGACGCCGCGATCGTCGAGAACCGCGGCGAGCGCACCCGCGCCGATCGCGCCGGGGTTCTGCGGGTCGAGCCGCTCGGCGGGGGCGTCGCCCGGGGAGTCGCCGACGAGTGCGGCAAGGATGGCGAGAGTCGCGACGACCACCACGGCGAGCAACGTCCAGCCGGCCACCCGCCACCCTCCGCCCCGGCCTCCGCCGCGGGCGACCCGTGGCGCCTCGGTGGTGGCCGTCACGCTCCGGCCTCCGCCACGGGAGCCGCGGGCGTGTGGGGCCGGGTCCGCGCGAGGGTGTCATCGAGGTCGATCATGGCCAGGGCCTGCCCGTGATCGGCGTGCCGCCCGCCATAGGCGACCTCGTCGAAGACCGCTGCGGCGGAACGCAGTCGAGCCGTCTCGCCGGGAAAACTGGCGGCCAGTCCGTCGGCGACCTCGTGCGCGGTGAGCGACGGCGCGTCGGGCAGCAGCGTGCGTTCGTAGCCGCGGCGCGCGATGGCCCGCATCGCGTCGCGGACGGCGGTGTCGAAGTCGTTGCGGGCCATGGCGTCACGAGCTCGTCGACGGAACTCGTCGGCGCTCAGGACTTCGCCGGCGAGCACGCTGCCGCTGCCGTCGGTGCGGGCGCGGGGGGTGCGGCGAACGAATCGAAGGAGGTACAGACCGAGAGCGAGCAATGCGACCGCCACGATTGCGGCGACGAACCCGGGCAGGGGCGTCGACGTGCCGCTGATGGAGCCGAGCACCGAATCCAGCCAGTCGTTCACCGCGGTGGTGAACCGTTCCAGTAGCCCGGGTTCACTCTCGCCGTACCGGGGTTTCGACAGTTCGTCCTCGAGCCACTCCCGGGCCTCGTCGTTGTCGGGGGACAGGCCGGCGGCGATCGTGGCGGCGATCGTCACGGGGTGGTCCAGCCACCCGGCGGTCGGCCGGCTGCCCGGTTGGCGGCGGTCTGGCCGAGCACGAGATCGTAGCCCTCCGAACGGATGCGGGCATCCACATGCAGGGCCGCGACGGTGATCGCGACGAACGGCTGCGTGACGATACCGGCGACCGCGGAACCGAGCAGCGGCAGCACGAGCGCGAAGATGAACCCGGCGGTCAATCCGACGTCGCCGGTGCCACCGATCCCCCACACGAGCGCTGTCATGGTCTGGATACCCCCGGAGATGACCGATGAGACGATCGAGGCGAGGAAGCTGACCAGGAACAACACTCCGAAGGTGCGCCAGAAGCGCCCCGCGGTCAGTTGGAATGACCGTCGCAGGGCATCGAACACACCCCGTCGCTCGACGACCACCGCAGCGAGGCAGAAGGCGAATCGCACCGACACCCAGGCGCCCACGACCGCGAGCAGCAACAGGATGAGCAACACCATCGACAGTGGAATCTCGTCGGCCACCACCCCGGTGATGGTCAGAGCCAGGACAGGCCCGACGACCAGCGTCGACGCGCCGGCGAGCAGCAGATACAGCCCGCACAGCGGCAGGAGCGTCGACCGGGTCTCACGGAGGGATTCCGCCACCGTGGGCGTTCGGCCGATCGCCTGCTGGTTGAACGGGTAGGCCAGGATGCCGCTGAGCGCCGCACTGACGAACCCACCCAGCACCGCCAGCAGCGTCACGCCGGAGAACGCGACCACACCGTCCAGATCGTCGGCGCCTCCGGTCCAGATGAACGCGGTGAGAGCGCCGCCCACCACGCCGAGCACGAGCAGAAACGCGAGCCACGTCACCAGGGTCAGCCCGAGGTAGGTGCCCGGGCCGCGGCGCACCGCGCTGAACACCGCCTGCAGGATGTCGCCGACGGTCAGGGGGCGCAGCGGGATGATGCCGGGCTTGTGCGCGACCAGCGGATTCCCGTATGGCGGTTGGCCCCCGCCGCCCACACCCCATTGGGGTGCCGGGTACGGGGGTGTCGGGAAAGGTTGCTGCGGAGAGGGATACGGAGGTCCGGGATACGCAGGCCCCCCATACGGCGCCGACGGTGGCGCCGGACCCCAGCCCGGCGGAAACCCGGCATCGGGTTGCGGTTGGGGCGGTGGCGTGCCGGCCGGATCGCCACCGGGCGGCGCCCATGGAGCACGTGAACCGGGCGGTCGATGATCGGGGATCTCACCCATGGTGCGTCTCCCCTCTGTGGGCGTTCCGCTGGTCTGTGTGCGGCGAAACTACCAAAATCAGACGCCGCGGAGCCGGTATGTAGGTTGCGCGGATGACCGCGCGCCGACGTTCAGCCGTAACCGAGCGCGCCGGCCATCTGGGCATAGCCTTCCCGGACACTCGGATACCGCGGCGCCCACCCCGTCGCGTCCCGAAACCGTGTGTTGCGTACCCGCAGTGACCTCGTCATCGACGTGGTGCGGTCGCCGAGCAGGGCGGCGGCGCGACCCGGCACGCCGATCCACGGACGCGTGCCGACGGCTGCGCCGACCGCCTCGGCGTGGTCCTCGGCGGTGACGGGTTCGTCGTCGACGATGTGAAAGGTTCCGCCCGGGCAGTGCAGCGCAGCCACGACCGCCGACGCAGCGTCTTCCAGATGAATCGACGACATGTAGCTGTCACGTCGTCCGGCCCGAAAACCGATGTGGCGGCGCGCCATCCGCATGATCTGCTCGCTATGAGCGGCGCCCGGCCCGTAGAACAGCCCGAAACGCAACACCACCGCGGTGCCGCCGGAGTCGCCGAATCGACGTGCGTTCGCCTCCGCCGCGTGGTTGCCGACGGCGACCGGGAAATGGTCGACGTCAGCGTGTTCGTCGACCCAGTCTGCTCCGCCATCGGCGCAGATCATCACCACCGATTCCTGGATCAGACGAGGCACGCCCGCCGCGAGCGCCGCGTTCACCACGGCGGTGGACCCCTCGGTGCGGATTCGCGTGCACTCCTTCCACGCGGACCGCAGGACGAAGCGATGCGTCGGTGGCAGCGCGGACGCAAGGTTGATCACCACGTCCTGGCCGTGGAAACACTCGGCGAGAGCCTCCTGGTCGAACAGCGAGACCTCGACCGGGTGCGCGCCCTGGCTGCGCAGCAGCTGCGCCTTCTGCGGGGTCCTGGCGAGCGCGGAGACAGTGTGCCCGGCGCATATCAGGGCGGGGACGGCGTGGCCGCCGAGCGCACCGGTCCCGCCGGTGACGAAAACCTTCGACGGACGCATGTGCCCAGTGTCGCACCGTGGGACCGGCGACATGCCGACCTCCGTCCAGGCGTATCGACCCCGGATCGGGCGAACGCGGGTGACCTCCCTGCCGACAGTGCTACCGTCACGAACTAGAACACGTTCTACTTCGATGAGAGGCCAACCATGACGGTGGAGCAGGGGACCCTGAGCGAGCAGATCAACGCGACCGTGGACGCGTACGTCGAGTTGCTGACCAACGGGTCGGCAGAGCAGATCGCCGACCTGTACGCCGCGAACGCGACGGTCGAGGACCCGATCGGGGCCGAGCTGCGCACCACCCGCGAGCAGCTCATCGAGTTCTATTCGGTGATCACCGGGATGGACGAGCGGTCGGCGACCCTCAAGTGGAAGAAGATCGCCGGCGACACGGCGGTCTTCGAGTTCACGCTGGTCACCGGCACGTCGGGCATGAAGTTCGAGATCACCCCGATCGACATCATGGTGTTCGACGCCGACGGCAAGATCTCGACGATGCGCGCCGTGTGGGAGCAGTCGGATCTGAAGCAGCTGTAGGACTAGCCGCGCCCCGTCGGCCTCAACACGATCTCCTCGGGATGTGCGTCGGCCGACGTGGTGACCGCGTGCACGACCGCGGCGGCGACGGTCGAGGTCTTCAGGAACCGGGACGGGTCGTACTCGTCGCCCTCGCGCGCGACGATGTCGCGCTGCATGTCGGTGTCGATGCGGCCCGGGAAGATCGACGTGACACGCAGCGTCGGTTCCTCGGCGCGCAACGCGTCGGCGAGCGCTCGTAGACCGAACTTGCTCGCCGCGTACGGTGCCCAGCGCGCTTTGGCGTTCCGGCCCGAACCGGAGTTGATGAACACCACATGGCCGTGCGCCTCGCGCAGCGCCGGGAGCAGCAGTCGGGTGAGTTCGGCGGCGGCCACCAGGTTCACCTCGAGCACGTGTTGCCACTCCTCGACGGGCGTCTCGGCGATCGTTTCGAGGCTGCTGCCGACCCCGGCGTTGTGGACCAGGACGTCGAGGGACGTGATGGCCTCGACGGCGGCCTCCACCTCCTCATAGTCGGTCAGTTCCACGGGAAACGTGGTCGCGCCGTCGAGCTCCGCGGCGAGCCGATCCAGCTCGGGTGACGGGCGTCCCCCGAGCAGCAGGTCATGGGTGGGGGAGAGCCGGCGGGCGATCTCGGCGCCGAGGCCCCGACTGGCGCCGGTGATCAATGCGGTCGACACCGCGTTGACGTTACCTGGCACATCCCGGGGCCCTCCTCGGTGCGCGACGACGACGCGGGCGGTGCAGAATCGACCCGTGGCCCGGTATGGATTCACCCCGACTCAGTTGTCTGCCCGCGCCGCGTACCTGCTGCGCGGCAACGATCTGGGCAGCATGACCAGCGCCGCGCCCAAGCTGTACCCACACATGTGGAGCTGGGACGCCGCCTTCGTGACCGTCGGCCTCGCGCCGCTGTCGGTGGAGCGGGCGGTGATCGAGATGGACACACTGCTCTCGGCGCAGTGGGACAACGGGATGATCCCGCACATCGTTTTCGCCAACGGCCGCGACGGGTATTTTCCTGGGCCGGCGCGCTGGGAGTGCGCGCGCCTCGCGCCGAGCGCCCCGGACGCCCCCGACACCTCGGGCATCACCCAGCCGCCGGTCCACGCGATCGCCGTCCAACGCATCCTCGACCATTCGCGCCGGCACGGCCGGACGACCCGGGCGGTGGCCAACGAGTTCATCGACCGGCGGTGGGCGTCGCTGGTGCGGTGGCATCGTTGGCTCGCGCACGCGCGCGACCCGCACGGCAACGGCCGGGTCACCTTGTTCCACGGCTGGGAGTCCGGGATGGACAACTCGCCGCGGTGGGACCGCCCGTACGCGAACGTCGTACCGGGCGTCGATCTGCCGGCCTACGTCCGCGCCGACCTGGACCATGTCGGGGACCTCTCGATGCGGCCGTCGGACCTCGAGTACGACCGCTACCTCTGGCTCGTCGAGCAGATGAAACGCGCGAACTACGACGACGACCTGCTGCCGAAGGTGATGAGTTTCGCCGTCGAGGACGTCTTCGTCAGCGCCATCTTCGCCGTCGCCTGCGATGTGCTCGCGACGATCGGCGAGGACTACTCGAAGCCACGCTCCGACGTCCGTGATCTGCGCGCGTGGGCGGATCGATTCCGTGCCGGGGTGGTGGCATCGGCGAACGAACGCAACGGCGCCGCAAGGGATTACGACCTGCGCACCGATCAGTGGATCAACACCGAGACGCTCGCGGTGTTCGCGCCGCTGCTCTGCGGCGGGTTGTCGCGGGAACGTGAGCGCGCCCTGCTGCGCCTGTTCGACGGCCCGCGGTTCTGCGGTCATCCCGATCTGCGCTACGCGGTGCCGCCGTCGACGTCGCCGATCTCGATGGACTTCCGTCCGCGCGAATACTGGCGCGGACCGGTGTGGCCGGTGATGACCTGGCTGTTCAGCTGGGCGTTCGCGCGCCGCGGGTGGACCGAGCGGTCGGCCCGGCTGCGCGAGGAGGGGCTGCGGCAGGCCACCGACGGCGCGTTCGCGGAGTACTACGAACCGTTCACCGGCGAACCGCTCGGCAGCATGCAGCAGAGCTGGACCGCGGCGGCGGTGCTGGACTGGCTGGACTGAGCGCCTTTCCGCTGATCGAGTAGCTGGGCTCCTCCTTCCGCTGATCGAGAGTACGTGCCGCTGCTTTCACTGACCCGCTGATCGAGACATCCCTGAAGGTTTGATGTCAAGCCGCGGCGGGGGTTTGGTCCTTCCATGCGGTGGCGGGGTCGTAGGGGATACCGCGGGCTAGGCAGCCATGGAGTATGCCGACGAGGCGG
>NZ_JAZDUE010000021.1:0-86110 GCF_036350515.1 Gordonia prachuapensis
AGAACTGGATCGCCGGATGGAACGCCAACCCCAAACCATTCATCTGGACCAAAACCGCCGAAGACATCCTCGGCTCCATCGGCAGACTTATTCAACGAATTAACGGCGCAGGACACTAGCGCCTCGCTCCTCAGGGACCGGGGCATCCTGACGTGCGGCTAGCGCCTCGCTCCTCAGGGACCGAGTCGATCAGTCGACCGTGACCAGCCAGTCACGAACCTTTGCGGGCCGGTTGGTGGAGAGCCAGCGGACCCCGAGGTCGGCACACAGCTGCACGTCGGGCAGTTCGTCGACCGTCCAGCAGTAGGTGACCCGGCCGGCCGCGGCCGCCCGGTCGACGAGATCCGGATACATCCGCAGCGTTTCCACCGAGGGACCGATCCCGGTGGCTCCCACCGCGGTGGCGGCGCTGCCGCCGAGCAGGCGGGCCGTGTCGCCGAGCAGGATGGTCGGCAGCATCGGCGCGTGCCGCCGGATGCGCCACACGGCCGCCGACGAGAACGAGATCACCACCGCGCGACTGTGATCGGCCGACGGCGGGGTGGCGACGCCGAACTCGTGGAGCATCGCGAGCAGCTTCTGCTCGACGAGACTGCCGTACCGCACCGGATGCTTGGTCTCGATGAACAACCGCACCGGACGACGCCAGTCGAGGGCGAGGGTGATCAACTCGCGCAGCGTCAGCACCGACGACGGCGTGCCCGCCGGATGCCAACTGCCGAAGTCGAGTTCACGTAGCTGCGCCAGCGACATCTCGCTCACCGCGCCGACACCGTCGGAGGTGCGGTCGACAGTGCGGTCGTGGACACAGACCAGCTCGTGATCGCTGGTCAGACGGACGTCGCATTCCAGGCCGTCGGCGCCCTCGAGGAGGGCACGCTCGTAGGCGGCCAGGGTGTGTTCGGGCAGATCGTCGGACGCCCCGCGGTGTGCGACGACGGCCGGCTTACCCGACCGGGAGATGTGCTCGGTGCCCGTCATCCGACCGCGACCCATCGGCGAGACGGCACCGGATCCTCGTGGCGTTCACCGAACGTGGCGTCGAGCCGGTCGGCGAACCACCACGCGAACACGCCGGAGCACGCGGCGGAGACGACGACCGCGAGGAGCGCGTCGGCGCCGGTCTGGATGGACCCCGACGACATCGCGACCACCCGGGTCACGACGGCCGCCACCGCCACCACGTTGACGAGCACCCACCCGACCCACATCCGCGACAGTCGCCTGCGGGTGCGCTCGCGGTCGAGGTCGATCCGCATGTTCGCCGCCTCGTGGAGCAGCACCGCGGCACCCCACACATTGAGCAACGGGATGCCCGCCATGAGCATGATCTGCCACCGACGCCGCGGATCGCGCCGCTCGCGGCGACGGTAGGCGTCGGCGCGCAACGCGACGACCCAACGGGCGAACACGACGGTCGCGTAGACGAAACAGCCGAGCGACAGCAGACCCCCGAACAGCACCAGCGCCGAGGTGATCAGATCCGTCCACGCCGGTACGGGTGTCGACCGGTTCACGACCAGCAGGATGTACCGGGCCAGGTGCGCCACCGCGGCGAGTCCGAGCGCGGCCGCGAGGACATGCAGGGCACGCGACAACGCGGCGGTGAGGGCGTCCCGGCGGCTGGGGACGGAATCGGCGACCACCGGCGCATCCCGCAGACCCCACTGCGGAATGTAGAGGTAGCGGGGGATGTACCGGGGCCGCAACGCCTGGTCGGAGCGGCGACGCGGAGGGATCGCCTCGGGTGGGCGGCGCGCCACCCACCGGACGTGCCGGCTCCGATAGAGACGGCCGCTGCGCGGACCGCTGACCGGTGAAGGCATGGGGCCGGGCGCCGGCGCTGCCGGGCGTGGGGCGGGTGCGGGTCGTGGTCCGTCCGCGACGTCGCGGGGCGGCACCGAAGCGCCGAGCAGATCCGAGTCGACCACGCGGAGCGGCCCACCACAGCGGGGGCAGCGCTCGCGCCCCGGGCGGTGCGGCGCCTGTATCCGGCACCGCGGGCAGAGGTCGATCATTTCGACCCGGCACTCCCTGTCTCGACGGGCTTCCCGTTCTCCAGCCACGCCAGCATGCCACCGCGGACACAGCTGCCCTCGTACCCCATCTGGTCGAGGTACTGCAGCACCCGCATCGACCGCCCACTCGAGTGACACACCACCAGCAGGTCGGCATCGAGGTCGATCTCGCCGAGCCGTGCGGGGACGTCGCCGAGCGGAATGTGCAGAGCACCTCTGACGTGTCCGGCCGCCCACTCATCGTCCTCGCGGACGTCGAGCAGAACTCGGTCGGCGTCGTCGGTGAAATCGTTCGGAAGCTCCGTCACCGGCACCTGTCGGATGTCGCCCATGCTCACGGATTCCATGGTGGCACAGGCACCTGAGGCCGGGTGCGCATCATGCGACTCCCGCTGTGCACAACCTTGGGATGGACACGGTCGAATTGACACGGCTCCGCCCCCACTCGCCCACTATGATGACCTACATACGGCTATCCACATGCCGCTTTGCGCGGGACCCCGGAAGTGTGCATCAGCGTCCTTCAAGCTGTGGATGAGACTGTGGAAAATGTGGAGAAACCGCCGACGACCTCGGCAGATCTGTGACCGCCCTCACACACTCTGTGACGGTCGTCACCAGATTGGTTGCTCGGCGTAACAAGTTCTTCACCACAGTGCAGACCCACGTCACACCTGAAGAATGTTGCACATGATCACAGCGCCTGTGGACAACCTGGGGAGAACTGTGCACATCTGCTCACCGACGACCCCACCAGGCGTCATCGCATGTCGGTGAGGGTCGGTCGATCGAGCGCACCGAGCGCACCCGACACCGCGCTTTCCATCACGCCGGCCACGCTCAGCTGCCCACCGAAGATCCGGGCGAGCAACGGCTTGGGTGCTTCGATCACCGTGATCTCGGCGTCCGGGTACCGCTCGGCGATCACCGACCGCATTACCCCGATACCGTCCACCAGTCCGACCTCCACCGCGCGACCGCCCACCCAGAGGTCGCCGCTGAACAGTTCTGCATCCGGCGCGTTGAGCTTCTTCCCACGACGTTGGCGAACCCAGCCGGTGAACGCATCGTGCAGTTGCGACTGCAAGCCCTTGAGCCATTCGACGTCCTCCGGCCGTTCCGGGGAGAACGTGTCCAGGCGCGCCTTGTTGTCGCCGGTCGCGTAGAGCCGACGTTCCACCCCGAACCGCGACAGCAGATCGGCCAGGCCGAAGCCCGAGGACACCACCCCGATCGAGCCGATCATCGACGTGTGCGCGGCGAAGATCTCGTCGGCGGCGCACGCGATCCAGTACCCGCCGGAGGCGGCGATGTCCTCGCAGAAGGCGAGCACCGGCACCCCCTTCTCGGCCGAGAGCTGCCGGATACGTTCCGCGATGTACTCCGACTGCGCCGGCGACCCGCCCGGCGAGTTGATCACGACGACGACGGCCTTGACGTGCTCGGTGCCGAACGCGCGCTTGAGGACCGGCTCGAGGCTGTCGGTGCTGATGCCGTGCCGACCTATACCCGTCACACCGATCGGGCCGTCGAGCCGGACGACGGCCACCCGGTCCGCGCGTGAACGCGCCAGACGTTTGGCGATCGATTTGCATGCTGCACCGGTCATGGGGCCGAGTGTAATGGGCCGCCACCGGCGTTCGACGACACTAGACTTTGCGCGTGCGGATCCGATGGCTCACGGCATTCTTGGATTTCCCGACCGATCAGTTCGGCGCCGAGGTGACCTTCTGGCGGGCGATCGCCGGCAGCACGGTGTCGCCACCACGGGGTGAGCGACGCGAGTTCGCCTCACTCGAGCCGTTCAACGGCGACCCACATCTGCGGGTGCAGCGGGTCGACGACGGGCCCGGCGGGATTCATCTCGACCTCCATGTCGAGGACCTCGGCGCAGCCACCGAGGAGGCCATCAGGCTGGGCGCCACCACCATTCGAGCAGAGCCGGGCGACGGCTACGTGACGATGACGTCGCCCGCCGGGTTCGTGTTCTGCCTCGTCGACTGGCAAGGCGAGTCCGAGCGGTCCCGCCCGATCCGCTGGCCGGGCGACACGATCAGCATCATCGACCAGGTCTGCATCGACGTGCCGCATGACGCTTTCGAATCCGAGACGGACTTCTGGGAGCGGCTGACCGGTCGCCCGACCACTTCCACCAGCCGCCCGGAACTGGTCCGCCTGGCCCGTGACCCGGCACTGCCGATCGGAATCCTCTTGCAGCGCAGGGGCCGCGAGGACACGACCGCAACGGCGAGCGGACACCTGGATCTGGCCGCGACCGCGGTCGAGGACGAGGTGGCGCGCCACGCCGACTGGGGCGCCGAGGTGGTCGAGCGATTCGAGAACTGGACGGTCATGCGCGACCCGGTGGGACGGCGGTACTGCATCACGAGCCGCAACCCGCGCACCGGCGACTGAGGCCGGAATCGTCCGTTATCGCGCGGGTTCGGCGATGAACTGTTGCAGCTGTTGAACTTCCACTTCGAGATCGTCCCGCTCGGCGGGCGTCGGGTCGACCATCATGTCCACCGAGACCCGGCCGTCGACGATGCGCCAGGAGCCCGCGAGCCGGCCGTCGAGGAGCACGAAACCCGGCGATCGTCCGTTGGGGGTGCGCAGGGCGCCGAATCGGTCCTCGTCGGCGATCCGCCGTCGGTCTGCCTGCGCGACAAGGACATTGTCGTACGGGGCGAGCAGGCGTGCCGGCGCAGGCCGATCGGCGTCGACGAGGTCGAGACCCTCGAGGTCGAAGAGCCGCTCACCGTCGGGTCCGGTCAGTTCCACGAGCTCCCAATCGGCTTCCATCTTCTCGACGAGCGTTTTCAGCCTGGTCATCCCGCACCAGCTCTGGATGCCCGCCACGGTCGCCGGGCCGAAGCCGCGGAGGTAGAGGCGGATGAGATCAAGGCGGGCCTCGTCGCCGGTCACCGCAGGTTCGCCCGGACCGGCCCAGTCGTCGAAGAGCGCGAAGGTCGGCGCGCCGACCCCGCGCCACAGTCCCCGGGGAGGCACCTGGACGAGGCTCAGGCCGCACCGCGCGACGGCCACGAGTGTGGACGGGTCCTCGTCGGGGTGCCGTTGCACCAGCGCGGCTCCGAGCCGCGCGCCGGGCATGGGCCCGTCGGCCAGCAGCTCGGCCGCGTCGTCGAGGACCTGCTCGGACCGGGCGCCGACGAGTTTGCGCGCGTGCAGCGCGAGTTCGGTGTCGAGCGTCGGCTGCGCGAGCCGACGTATCCACCGCGCGTCCTCCGCATCGAGGAGGAACACCGTCGAACGCAACGCCGCCATGCGCACCACCTCACGCCGGCGGAGCAGGTCGTCGAGCTCGGTTGGTTCGAAATCGGTTATGCGCGACCACAATCCGAAGAAGGGTGCCGTGGGCTCCTGCGCCTGGAGGCCGACGCATCGGTCGAGGACCTCGATCGCGTCCTCGTCGACCCGCCCGAGCAGGTGCTGGCGGTGCAGCACGGTCCGGTTCCACTGGCGGGCAGTGATCTGTTGGGGCACCGCTCAGCCGGCTGGATAGTGCAGGCCGGTCGCGGCGTGGCAGCGATAACCGTGCGGGTTCTTGGCGAGGTACTGCTGGTGGTGGTCCTCGGCGTAGTAGAACTGGCCGTTCCCCGCCTGCGACAGCTGCGCGATCTCGGTGGCGATCGGCCCCAGGCCGGCATCGGCGAGTACCTTGCCGAACTTCTCGGCACTGGCACGTGCGAGGTCCGCATCGGCCTCCGACAGCGTGTAGATCGCCGACCGGTACTGCGTTCCGACGTCATTGCCCTGCCGCATCTGCTGGGTCGGATCGTGGTTCTCCCAGAAGATCTTCAGCAGTTCCTCGAGGTCGATGACGGCCGGGTCGAACACCACCAGCACCGCCTCGGTGTGCCCGGTCCGCGCAGTACAGACCTCGTTGTAGGTCGGGTTCGGCGTGTATCCGCCGGCGTACCCCACCGCCGTGGTGTACACCCCGGGTACCTGCCAGAAGATCTCCTCCACACCCCAGAAGCATCCGCCGGCGAGGATCACCGCCGACAGGTCGGCGCCGAAGTCGCCGATGCCCTGCGACTCGGGTGCCGGGGCGCCACGCAACGGATGTCGCAGCAGGAGGTGCTCGTCGGCAACGGGCATGGTGGCCTCGCGGCCGGGCAACGCCTGCTCCGGCGAGATGAGTTCCCGTTTGTGCGAACGCGCGGAAAGTAGCTGGTCAAGCCATGACATGGCACCGATCCTACGCGCGGGTGGCCGGCCGATCGGGTTGATGGATCGCCGGCGGTCTGCCTATCATGACCCCCACGCCGGACGTGTGATCGTTGTCACTCCCGGTGGTGTCGCCGACAACGAAGGGTGTTCATGGCAGCGCACGCGAGTTCCGACCTCGGTCGAGCCCTCGGCTCGCGTCCGACCGCTCCGCGCGCCAACTACGACGTCCGTTCGTCCTGCATCGGTACCGGCGTCAGCATCCTCGGACTCATCGCTCTGCTCGTCGTCTTGATGCTGATCTGACCTGCGATCGCACGGCGGATGACGACCGCCGAAACTTCAACCGCACTTGAGGTGGATTACCGCCCAGTGTTTGCAATCCCCCAGGCAGTGGGTAAGGGTGGAAGTACTCGCGCGACCGGCGATAGACGCCGCGGTTGAGCGCGCAGAGTGAGTACGAGAAGCACCTCAGAGAGGAATATCGTGGCTGAATACACCTTGCCGGATCTCCCGTACGACTACGCGGCACTCGAGCCGCACATCTCCGGCAGGATCATGGAGCTCCATCACGACAAGCACCACGCCACCTACGTCAAGGGTGCCAACACCACCCTGGAGAAGCTGGCCGCAGCCCGCGAGGACGGCACCATCGCCGACAAGGTCTACGGCCTCTCGTCGACGCTGGCCTTCCACCTCGGTGGCCACACCAACCACTCCATCTTCTGGAAGAACCTGTCTCCCAACGGTGGTGACAAGCCGGAGGGTGACCTCGCGGCCGCGATCGACGACCAGTTCGGTGGCTTCGACAAGTTCCAGGCCCACTTCACCGCGGCCGCCACCACCCTGCAGGGCAGCGGCTGGGCGATCCTGGGCTACGACACCATCGGTGGCAAGCTGGTGATCCTGCAGCTGACCGACCAGAGCGGCAACATCCCCGCCGCGATCATCCCGGTCGTCATGCTCGACATGTGGGAGCACGCCTTCTACCTCGACTACCAGAACGTGAAGCCGGACTACGTGAAGGCCTGGTGGAACGTCGTCAACTGGGCCGACGCCGCCGAGCGTTTCGCCACGGCGAGCAAGCAGGGCGCAGGACTCATCGTTTCCGCCTGATCGACGCACAACGCCCCGATCCCTGAGGAGATTCGGAGCGCTAGCGGAGAATCGTCACGAAGGGCCCTTCGTGACGCTCGGCTAGCGCCTCGCTCCTCAGGGATCGTGGTTTTTCAGAGCAGGATGGTCGCGACGATCGCACTCACACACGCGACGCCGACGACGGCGAGCGTCACATAGTCGGCCCGCCCCGGCCGCGACGGATAGGCGGTCAGCCGACCGGTACCTCCGCGCGCGGTGATCGCCTCCGCCATCTCCGAACTCCGCCGTAACGCACTCGACATCGCGGCGGTGAGCATGTCGAGTACGCCCATCTCGGCCGCCGGGTGGCCACTGCGTGGCGGCGCGGATGGCCGCAGCCGATGCGCCGCCCGCAACATGCGCAGTTCGTCGATGAGCATGGGCAGACCGCGCAGGCACAGGGCGATGGCGACCGCCCATTCGTCGACCGGGAGCCGAAAGATCCGCAGCGGCCGCATCAGCGTCGCGATGGCCGGCGCGATGTCGGCCATCGGCGTCGTCCAGATCACCAGGATCGAACTCGCCACGAGTACCAGACCGAGGGTGACCGCCCGCAGGTACACGATCAGCGCGGCGGGCCCGAACACCAGGTTCACCAGACCACCGGCGATGATGAGTCCCCAGAACCACCACGGCGGGCGGGGAATCGCGCCGAGCGGGATGCCGGCGATGATCGCGGTGATCACCACGACCGCGGCGACCATGCCCAGCGCCGGCCACGACGGCAGCACCCAGGTCATCACACCGAGCATGAGCACCACCACGAGCTTGGTGCCCGCCCACAGGCGGTGCACCAGCGAGTCGCCGGGTACCTGACGCAGCGGAATCGTCCGAACGCTCATTCGCCCATCTCCCCGGATGTGTGCTGAAACTGTTGGTGCCCAGTGTTTTTCGGATACCCGTGGTGGTTCGGAGTCGGGGTGGGCGGCGGGTCGACCGGGGTGAGCGTGCCGGCGGTGAGCTTCACACGGCGACTGACCACCGCATCGAGGTCGGACAGATCGTGCGAGATGATCACGATGGTCATCCCGTCGGCACGCAGCCGGCCGAGCAGATCCACGATCTCGGCGCGCGCATAGGGGTCCACCCCGGCAAGCGGTTCGTCGAGGATGAGCACCTTGGGGCGCCGGGCGATGAGGCCGGCCAGCACGACACGGCGCATCTGGCCGCCGCTGAGCGAATCGGTTCGGCGAGCCGCCATCTCCCGTGGCAGTCCGACTGCCTCGAGCACGCGGGCGACTTCGGCGGTGCCCACCTCGATGCCGCCGGCGGCCATGATCTCGTCACCGACCGTCTGCTTCTGCAGCTGCAGACGGGCGTGCTGGAAGGCCAGCGCGACGTCGCCGACCTTGTCCGCGGTCGGCGAGCCATCGAGCAGAGCGCTTCCCTGGCTGGGTGCGATGAGTCCGGCCATCACCCACGCGAGAGTGGTCTTGCCCGAACCGTTTCCGCCGACGATGAGCAATCCGTCGCCGCGATGCACGGTGACCGACACGTCGTGCAGGGCCTGCACCGCCCACGGCGATCCCTTGAGGTAGGTGTGTCCGACCCCCTCGAGTACCAGGAGACGCTCCGCTGGGCGGGGTGGAAACCCCGACTGCGCGACCGGCGTCGGGCGGGATGGCTCCTCGACCGCACCCGGCCGGGGCACCCAGTCCGGCGGGTGTGGAATGACCCGGCCGTTGTGCAGGTGGATGATCCGATCGGCGGCGGCCGCCTCGTGCCCGCGATGCGTGATAAGCACGACGGACATGCCGCGACGTCGCGGGAGATCGGCGAGCAGGGCGAGGAGTTCGTCGCGCCCCTCCGGATCGACCATCGAGGTGACCTCGTCGGCGATGAGGAGCGCCGGTTCACGTGCGAGGGCCGCGGCGATCGCGAGCCGTTGCTGTTGGCCGCCGGACAGATCCGATGTCTCACGGTCGCCGAGGCCGGACAACCCGACCTCGGTGAGCAGTCCCTCGGCGTCCACCTCGACCCCGGCGGGCAGACCCCACACCACGTCGTCGGCGACCCGCGACCCGAGCATCTGAGTCTCGGGGCGTTGCAACACCATCGCCGTCCCGCCGTGACGGCCGAGGCCTGCGGCGCCGGGCCGGACGACGGCACCGGTCGTCGGTGCCCGTCCCGCCAGGATCTTCGCCAGCGTCGACTTGCCGGAACCGTTGGCGCCGACAACGGCGACGAACTCGCCGGGCGCCACCGTCGCGTCGACGTCGTCGAGGACGATCGGCCCGTCCGGCCGGTAGCGGAATCCGATACCGGTCAACTGCAGCGGCAGCGGGGCCGGCTCGGCTGCGTCGCGGTCGAGTTGCCCGACGTCGAGGGTGTCCTCGCTCGGGATGTCGGCGAGGCGGGCGATGACGCCGCCCAGCAGCCACCACGCGACCGCCAGCGAGACCATGGTGCCCAGCGCGCCGGACACCCACATCCACACCCACCAGTAGTCGACCATGCTGGACCCGAGCGCATCCACGGTGTCGGCGAGCCCGCCGAGGGCCGGAACGGCGTTGAGCAGTTCGACCAGGCCGCCGACGGTGTTGCCGAGCGCTTCGAGGATCAGTGTGCGCAGCGGCACCAGGACCAGCAGCACCAGCACGGAGATCCCGCCGATGATCGGGGCCGCGGCCAGCCCGGCGAGGGTGATCGTCCCGATCCCCCGCCCGCGCCGCTTCGTGTCGCCGACGATGCCGCCGATCAGCGCGGACCCGAGCACGGACGCCGCGGCGCCGGTGCCGGCCATCGCGAAACTCACGCCGGTGGCGGCCACCGACGCGGCGATCAGCGCCCGCGGTCGGGTACGCGCCGCGACGAGCGCCAACGGCACGGGTGCCAGCAAACCGACCGCGGTGGCCAACGGGACCACGGCGGCGACCACGATCGTCGCTACCGTCAATCCGCCGAAGATGGCGATCGACGCCATCTCCATCGGGCGCAGCGGAACAGAACTTCTCACCTCATCCAGTGTGCCTGGTGGGGCCGACGTCCCCGCAGCCTGTGTCCACCGTTCGCGTCCGGTCTGTCCGACCGGTAACAGCAAACTGTGGCGCACCGAACTGGCTGAACTCCGGCGATCCTGCCGGGGTAGGACTCCATCCCATCAATTGTGTATTACATACAGATCTTTCTGTAGTACATTGAGCTTGTGGAACTGGAAATCGACTGGTCACATCGTGAGGAGTACATCGCGTGCAAACACCAGACGACGCCGACCATTGCGAACGAGGCACTGACCGATCCGAACCGTGTGGTGATCTCACCCGACTACGCAAGCCGGTCAGGGGCGAGTGATCGGACCATCGGCTGGTCGACGACGGCTGGCGTGGTCTTGACGGTCATCACCGTGGAGGAGGACGACGGCACCCTATTCGGAGTGAACTGCTGGAAGGCGAACGAGAAGGACCAACGCCTGTATCGAGAGGGAACGGAATGAGTGATCGAAAGGGCAAGCTGCAGCAGGCAGTCGATGAGGCGCAGGACATCGAGCGTGATCCCGATCGGGTGGTGCGCACCGACGTGAAAGTGACACGCGGACATGGACGCAGCAAGGTGTTGCAGGTCCGTTTGAACGACGACGAGTACAACGAACTCGAGCGGCTCGCCGGAACTATCGGCGACGGAGGAGTTCCACTGTCGACGCTGGCCAGGTCACTTCTGATCGAGGGAATCCAGCGTAGAACCGACGAAGTCGACGGCGGCAGTGCGGACTCCGCTGGTCCGGCGGAGGCCGCCCAGATGCTCGTCCATCTGTCGGCCCAGATGGCACGAATCGCAGAGACCCTGGTTCCCGATCAACAGCAAGGAATCGCGTCACGCCGATAGTTCATGGTGAGGCGATCTCCTGTCATTGCGACACGACGCAGCCGGATTCCGTGTCGGGTTACGTCGTGTAAAAGAACCGTCACAAGAGCCGTGTTCGAGTTGTCACCGGCCCCGCGGCGGAGGATTCTTCTTCCACAGGTTCCGTATCGCCGGATCCTGGTCTCGGAGTTAAGGCCCTGTGGCAGAGCAACACCAGCGATGGGAGACCAGTGATGACGACTTCCATTCCGATCGGCCTGACGCCGTTCCAGTTCGAAGGGCATCTGAACGGCATCCTGATCTCCGGGCGGTGGCCCGAGTCGACCCTGGAGTGGACGCAGACGCTCGTCGCGTCGGTGCGGATCGCGTGCCGGCCGGGTTTCCTGCCGACCACCACGGTCTTCGGTGTGGTGGAGGAACGTCCCGACGACGCCGAACAGGACGCCGTCGGCATGATGGTCGCCGTCGGCAACGTCGTCGACGACAGCTTCGTGGAGGCCGGACGCTTTCTCTCGAATCCGCCGGCTCTGGTGATGCTGCATCCGCCGTCGCAGACCCGGCCGTCGCTGCCGGAGTGCTCCGAGGTCGCCTCGGGCTGTGTCCTTCTCCCCGGCCTGCCGGAACTCGGGCTCGAACACCGCGCCGGCTGGGCCGAAGCGGAGGCCGACGGCACCGTGGTGAACTTGCGCAACCAAGTCGGTATCGACCCCAACGCCGACCCCGACACCGCCGTGCTCGCCATGCTTCTCGCAGCCTGACCTGCGGGTAGGCGAGTTAGGGTTCCCAAACTTTTAGTTTTGACCCTCCTACCAGCGGAAATACGGCTCTGCAATCTGTTGCACCGCCAACTCTGGGCACCCTAACCTGGCCTTCATGATCGCTGCGATGTTGTTGAGCTTCGGCGTGATCTTCGTCGCCGAACTCGGCGACAAGTCACAGCTGATGGCGATGACGTACGCCCTCCGCTACCGGTGGTGGGTGGTTTTGTTGGCGATCACCGCCGCCACCACGGCCGTGCACGCGGTGTCGGTGTTCTTCGGCCACTTCCTGGGGATGTCCATCCCGTCGGACACGATGTCGATCCTGGCGGGTCTGGCGATGCTGGTGTTCGGACTGTGGACCATCCGCGGCGATCACCTCGACGACGCCGAGGCCGCCAGGGCCGAGCGGGTGGGTGCATCGGTGTTCCTGGCGGTGATGTCGTCGTTCTTCCTCGCCGAACTCGGCGACAAGACGATGCTCGCCACCATCACGCTCTCCACCAACAACGACTGGCTCGGCGTGTGGATCGGCTCGACGATCGGCATGGTCGCCGCCGACGCCCTCGCCATCGCCGTCGGTGCGTTGCTGGGCAAACACCTGCCGGAACGGACGATCGCCCGGGCTGCGGCCACGCTGTTCTTCGGTTTCGGCGCATGGTTGTTGTGGACGGGATTGGCCGGCGCCGAGGCAGTCACCGTGATCGCGACGCTGTCGGCGGCGGTCGTGCTGCTCGGCGTCGGCACCGCCTACATCATTCGCCTCCGGCGGGCCGACGATGTGCAGCAGCCACACGACGAACCCGTGCGGAACTGACCCGGCTCTAGCTCGTTTCCAATTCGGCCACGGCCGCCGACAGTCGGAGCAACGGATCCGCGTCGGCCGCGAGATCCGGCCCGCCGGGGACCAATTCGCGGACGGCACCACGCGGGCGGCCGGACACCTGGTACTCCTCTACCGCCGCCCACAGCATCTCGGCGCGTGCTGTCTCGTCGACGACGGCGAAGTCGTCGGTCAGGTACGGGCTGAGCTGGGTGAGGGCGTCGCGGATCTCGACGACGCGCCGATGCAATGTCATCGTCGGCGCCGGTGTGCCGCCGACGGGAAGCACCACCTCGGGGACGGCGTCGGTCACCAGCTGCCAGAGCGGAGCGAGCGCCTCGACGTCGCGGCGATGCCGTCGGCGCGCCGAGATCGTGTGCCAGCGCGCACGCAGCATCGGATAACTGATCCCGATCAAGAACAGGACCACGCCGATGACCGACAGGACCGCGCTGACGTCGAGCAGCCACCGCACATGCCAGCTCCGGGTCGACGATCCGATGACGAAGACGATCTGCAGCACGGTCCCGGCCGTCAGCATCACCAGGCCACTCAGCAGCAGCCCCAGCGACGTCCTCAGGTAACCCTGCGCCAGCCGCAGGAACTGACGGATGCTGCGGACACACGCCACGAACCCGTAGGTGAGGTAGGCGCTGGCGATCAGCACGAACAGCGCGTAGGCGATGTTGCGGGCGGTCCACACGGACAAGCCCTCGGTCCGCAGGTCGGTCGGGATGACCAGCATGGTGATCTGCAGTCCGAGCAGGGCGACCACCAGCGGTACGGCCTCGATCCCCGCCCGGCGTTCCCGCGTCGTCGTCCGTCCGGGGAAGAAGAACACGACGATCAGGGCGGCGACACCGAGGGCGAGCAGCGCGTAGAAGAGGACCCGCGCGGCGCCGACGAACGTCACCGAGTCGATCGCCGCGGTCACATCGTCACCGGAGACCACGTACGCCAATGTGAGTGCGGCGATCGCCACGGTCATCGCGACCGATTGCAGTCCGCCGCCCTCGCGGCGGATCTGTTCCAGGCGCCAGCACAGTGCGGCGGCGAAGATCACGGCCGCCACCGTGTTGAGTACACCGACGACGATCACGCCGGCCCCCTCGACGACACCTACAGCCACCCCTTGTGGCCGCCGAGGACCCGCTGGATGCCACGCAGACCTTCGTTGTCCGGCGTCGTGCCGACCGTGTGAGCCGCCTCCGATGCCCACGTCAGGATCATCGAGGCCAGCATCTCCGCTTCCCACTCGCGGTCGTCCGAGTAGCACGTGCGCTGCAACGCCGCGGCGGAGTCCTCGTCGGACGGCGCGGTCAGCGCGGACGCGGACACCGCGCCGAGCATCTGATGCCCCGCGATGAGATGGCCGAACTCGTGGATGACGATCTGGTCCTGATGCAGTGGCGATGTGTTGGCCTGATAGAAGAAATAGTCCGCGTCGTCGGCGGCCAGCCAGACGCCGTTCGGCATGCCGACCGGCAGCGGATGAGCGATCAACCGGATCGGACGGCCACGCTGTGTGCCATAGCGGTCACACAGCTGCGCGACGTCGAGCGGGAGATCGAGGTCGAGGCCCTTGAGCGTGTCGCGGCACAACACTCTCAGCACACGATGACTTCGCATGGATTCGACTGCGTGCGACGCCCGGAGACCTCAGTTGTTGTTCAGATGCCCGCCGACGACCCGCAGATGCGCGTCCTCGGGAACATCGGAGATACCGGCCGCGATGACGTCCGGCGGATCCTTGGGCAGACCCTGCTGCTCGCGTAGCACCTTGATCAACTCGTTGACGATGGTCACCGAGTCACTCGACAGTCCGGCGAGCCGGAACGCGGCGAGCTGGACATTGGTGTCGGCCTGCAGACGCATCAGGTCGATCTCGTCGCGAGTGCGCTGGGCGGCACGGTCCTCGAGGAAGTAGTGCACATCCACACCGAACGCGGCCGCGATCCCCTCGACGGTCCGGAACGACGGCGACTTCGCCTTACCCGAGCGCAACTGGCTCAGATACGACTCACCGAGCCGGAACCCGCGCTCGGTGGATCGTGCGGCGATCGCCTTGGCGCTGTAGGCGCGACCGTTCGGACCCGGCACCGTACGAAACAGTTCTTCCAGGCGTCGAGCGAACAGACCCGGATCCACTGCTCCGGTCTGCTCGGAGTCGACCGTCCCACCCTCGGTTCGACGTCCGCCAACAGGCATTTCCGCACCTCGTGTAGTCATTGTTTCTCCCCGGCAAATTCAAAGCTGCTTGAACTTGCAAACATTAAAGACCGGCGTGCATCGTGGATGCAACGCTCCATTCCGTCTGAACGTACCCGACCACCATCGCGCATGCGTATCACCTGTGCCAACGATGTAACGATTACCCAGTGTGGCATTGTTCACACTCGATCGTGAACAACATGCGGCAAGGCGAATCGTACGTTGCCGGGGGATAAACAAGTGGGGTCGAGTATGTCCAGCGTTCGTGTCCACGTAACCAAACCGGGGGTCCGATGACACATCGTGTTCCGTCTCGTGGTGCACGCCGTCGCCGAGCGGGTCGCGGAGTCGCGATGATCAGCGCCATTGTCGCGATGTTCGCCGTCGGCGCCGGTGTCGCGTTTTCGTCGCCCGGCGCAGACGACGACCGCGGCCACAGCAGACCCGGCGACCGGCATCACCACCATTGGCACGATCACGACCACGGAGATCGCGGGGACGTCGGCGACGGCGACGGCGACGGCGAGGACCAGAGCACGGAACCCTCCGAGCCCTCGACGAAGCCGTCGACCAAGACCTCGACCACAACGCCCCCGGAGACATCCGAACCCACGACATCACAACCGACGACGACCACACCCAGAACGAGCGAGCCCACCAGCACGCGCTCGACGCCCTCGACCGGGACGACGACGTCCGACGAGACCACCGCCGGCAGCCTATCGACGAGAGATCGGGACAGCGGGGATACGGACGGCAGCGATTCCGACAGCGGCGATTCCGACAGCGGGGCGGCGATCATCGTGCCGCGGTCGGCTCCACCTGCCGACCCACCCCCTGCCGTCCAGCCCCCTGCCGTCCAGCCACCTGCCGTCGCCGCAGTCCCGGCGCCGGTCCCCACCGTGCCGACCGTCGCATCCGGGTCCGATGCCGCCGGCAGTCGCGCTGATTCAGCAGCGACACCGGGGCCCGGCGGCCCGCCGACCGAATCGGCCACCGCGACTCAGGCGGTGACGGCCACCGGTCCACCGGTCTCGACGGGCACGGCGCTGGCTTCGGCCCGGCGCATCATCGTGGGTTTGGCGCCCGGTGCACTGCTGCTGCTCGGTGCGGTCGCACTGCTCGGCAGCGGATCGTTCCTGGAGGCCCTACGTTCGTCCCGCTCGTGAGTCGCCTCCGCGGCGGAATGCGAGCATCTGGTCCTGATACGGGATCTCGACCGCGGCGCGATCGGTGATCCATTCGCGCAGAGCCTTGGTCGCGCGGACGTCGTCTTCGTTGTATTCGAGCAGTCGTCGACGTTGCGTGGGGTCCGGGGCGGTACCCCCGAGCCCGACGGCATCGCGGTACCAGTCCATCGACGCCTCGCCGCCCGCTTCGGCGTCGCGCCAGGTGAAGCCCGCAACCGGGGCAACCTTCTTGAGGCCTTTGCCGTTCGGGCAGACGAAGTTGCGTCCCACCGCTTCGTAGATGTCGACCCATTCGTCCGACGCGATGAAGGCCTCGATCTCGGCGCGCGGTGGCACGCCGGGCGTGCCGGCGAAACGGTCCGCCGACCCGAGTAGCCAACGGTTCTCCGCCTGCTGGGAGTAGCAGTAGGCGGCGAACGTCTTGCCTGCTGCGCGCGCGGCGTCGCGTTCGATGCTCAGCCAGGTCCAGAACTCGCCGAAGGAGCGGCCCTCGTCCGGGGTCGGCAGCGGATGCCATGTCCCGAACGCCCGGTAGCGGACCTCCCGCGCCGGATCGGTGTTGTCGGTGAGGAGGGTGCCCCACAGGTAGGCGCCGTGCTCCCCATAGCTCTCCATGTCGACGTCGACCTCGACGTCGGCGCGCGCGACCGTCGGTTCGGCGAGACGACGGATCAGCGGGGTGCCGGTGAGCCAGGCGATCGCGGCGAGGACCGCGTCGTCGAACCGGGCGTTGGGCGGCCAGTCGTCGGGCGGATGACCGTCGAAGTGGGCGAGCTGGTCGATCGTCGTGATGCCGGCCTCGGCCAGCACGACGCTCTGATGTGCCCCGACCACCAGGCTGACGTCGCGACGTTCCTCGAGCTCCGGGCCGCACCGAAACCACCAGGGACAACTTCGGCACTCGCCTATTCGGCGCGGCGTGGTGGCGATGCGCCCGTCGGCGATCGCCTGGCGGCGAGTGAACGTGTCACGGTAGTCCTCGAGTGTCGACGCCATCTCGTGGACGACGATGCAGTCGGCGTCGAGTCCGATGGCTCCGGCGCGGAGCTCGGCCGGATCGGTGGATGTTGCGAGACCGGCGTCACGCAGCATCGCGGTGATCTGGGCGAGGCGCAGGCGGTCGCGACGATGGTTGCGGCTGCTGCGGGTCGGGTCGGCGCTCGGCGCCCAACCCCAGATCGGACTGGTGACTGCCCCGGCGGCGTTGCCGTTGCGCGGCCCGTTGGCCGACTTCGCCGGGTAGCTGACCCGGTGGTTCACCACGATCACCGGCACGTAGCCGGCGCCGTCGCGGATGAGCAGTTCGACGTCGCCGCGACGACCGACGACCCGGTCGGTCGGCAACGCCGCTCCCCAGATCCAGTCGGCTCCCGCGGCACAGGCCGCCTGTGTCGCCGCCACACGCGCCGCGTGGTCGCCGGTGGGGTCGATCAGCACGACGGTGCCCGGCGGCTGATCGCTGTGTAATCCGCGGATCAGTTCCCGAACCGACGCCCGGTGGTCGGCCGCAGCCGCCTTCCGGCGCTGCGCCTCCGGCGTGTCGGGGCGAGATCTCACCATGTCGGGGTGAGCGTTGTCGAGCGCGAGTCGGTGTTCGCAGCCCGCGAGATCACGGGGGTGCAGCACCACCGTCGTCACTCGCCTGTCCTTTCCCGACCACGTCCGGGCCGTCCTGCCATCCGCGGGGACCTGTCCGGTTCACGCGGGTTCGCCCATGTCGAGCCTATGTAATGCTTGTACCGATGCAGTCGACGCCCGCACGGCGTTTCCCGGCCACGGGTCGGGCAGGGCGCAGGAGACACCACACAGGAGGTAGGTCCTAGATGGGATTGTTCTCGTCGGACAGCAAGACCCGCGCGCAGCGAAAAGCCGAGGCCAAAGCATTGAAGACCAAGGCCAAGCTGGAGGCGAAGCTCGACGCGAAGCAGGCGCGCAAGTCGGAGAAGTCGCGGCGGAAGGCCGAGCACAAGTTCCGCAGCAAGGAACTCAAACTGCAGCGTAAGAACGAGAAGGCGAGCGGTAAGGCCCAGGTGAAGGCCGCCAAGGCCGACGCCAAGGCGACCGAGGCCAAGGCGAAGGCCGCCGCCGACGCGCAGCGCTATTCGCCGGCGAGTGTGCGTCGGTATCTGACGGTCGCTCGCCTGCTGTCGCCGATCGTGATGCCGATCGCGTATCGCGCGGCGGTCGCTGCACGGGGCCGTGTCACGGCGATCCAGGCGAGCCGCGCCGGCGTCGCACCGGACGTCCTGCGCCAGTTCTCCGGCCACGGCGCCACCCTGTCCGCGCGGATCAGCACCACGCGCAGCGCGCTCGAGAAGGTCGGCAACAACGATTCGTCCGACGATTCCGCCGCATTCGTCTCCGCGATGGTGACCCGACTCGACAACCTCGCCATCGCCGTCGACGCCGCCGAGGCGATGCCGTCGTCGCAGCGCCGCACCGCGCATCAATCGATCGAGAAAGAGCTCGAAGGCATCGAGGCCGACATCCTCGCCCGACTCGGTGTGCAGGATTCATCGCGCAAGGGAGCGTGAGCACCATGAGCAACCCGGATCCGGCCGACGAGACTTCGGAAGCCGGCCCCGCCGAGGAACCGTCCAACCACGGGCCGGCAGGCCAGGAGTCGCCGGCCCAGGAACCGGCGGCCCCGGAGAGCGCAGCCGACGAGCCGGCGTCCGAGAAGATGCCTGCGAAGAAGGCCCCGGCAAGGAAGGCCCCCGCCAAGAAGTCGGCAGCCAAGAAGGCCCCGGCGAAAAAGGCGGCTGCGAAAAAGGCTGCACCGGCGAAGAAGGCGAGTAAAAAGGCTCCGGCAAAGAAAGGCCCGGCGAAGAAGGCCCCAGCCAAAAAGGTCGCCGGGAACCAGGCCCCGAAGCCCCCCGCCACACCGCCCGAATCACCTGCCGCCGAGACGAATTCGCCATCCGCTGAGGCCAAGCACGTGGCGTCCGGGCCGGTGTCGTCGAAGCCGGGTGCCACCAAGCCCCCGACCAAGCGGTCCCCGTCGACCGGACCGTCCGGCCCCGCGTCGACGGCACCGAGCGCACCTTCCGCGCGACCGTCCCCGGCCGTCGTCGACGTGGTGGCCGAATCCGACGCACAGCGGGCAACTTTCGCGCAGCTACGGTCCGGCGCGCCGACCGAGTTGCCGGGCGGCAGTCGCACGGCGCCGATGGTTGCGGCCGGAGTGTTCGGTTTGCTGCTGCTCGTGGTCGCCGAGATCCTGCGTCGAAGGCGCTGAGCCACCCACGAGCGAGTGGTACGAGACGACGAGCAGATCGCCCGCGACCGTGTGTCGCGGGCGATCTGGATCCGACGTCGGTTCGGTTGCCGTCAGTTCAAGGCGTAGACGGTGGTCCCGCCGACGGTGGTCGCGGTGTAGTTCTGTGCCACCCATTCCGCGATCTCGGAGTTGCCGCCGGGCCCGCCCTGACCGCCGCCGATGTAGTAGGCGATATCGCCTGCCTCGACGTAGTCGATGAACTGCTGGAGGGTGGGAGCCGGATCGCCACTCCACCCGCCGATCGCCATCACCGCCTGGCCGGTGGCGATCTCGATGCCCGCCGCCGACTGCGAGCCGTTGGTGGCGGCCGCCCATGTCGTGTCCGCGGCCCTCAGGAGCTCGACGAGTTCGGTGTTCGACGAGATGTCACCACCCATACCTCCGGGGCCCCCGCCGCCGCGGGCACCGTCCTGGGTTGCACCGTCTGGAGCTGCACCGCCTGGTCCGCCGGCGCCGCCCGGTCCACCGCCTCCGGGCCCGCCCATGCCACCGGATTCCATCGAGGTCGCCACCGCATTCGGGATGGACCCGCTGTGCGGGGTCGCGGCCGTCGCGATCGAGAAGGCAGCGGTGCCACCGAATCCGGCGAGCGCACCGGCGATCACGGCAGCGGCGACCACCTTGCGCCACGCCATCACACTGCCGACCAGCAGGGCGACGACGCTGATCACGGCGACCGCGCCGATCAGCCAGCGGCACCATACGGGCCCGAAGTCGTTGCGGTTCAACAGCACGATGGACCAGCCGGCAGCCAGGCCGATCATTCCGGCCAGGGCGAGACGTCCGTCCCAATGGTCGCGACGCCGCCAGGCGAACACGCTGCCCATGCCGACGAGTGCGGCGACGGCGGGCGCCAACGCCACCGTGTAGTACGGGTGGATGGTGCCGCTCATGAAGCTGAAGATGAGTCCGGTGATCAGGAGCCAGCCTCCCCAGGCCATCACAGCTCCGCCTTCGACGCGGCTGATACCGCCGGTCGATCGGAAGATCGGGAAGCTGCGGACCATCAGGTAGGCCGCGAACACCAAGGCGAGCAACGCAACCGGGAGCAGCCAGGAGATCTCGTTACCCATCTCGGAGCTGAACAGTCGGTTGAGTCCGGTCGAGCCGCCGAACGAGCCGCCCGCCTGGCCGCCACCCATGCCGCCTCCGCCGCCGGACCCGCCGCTGATGCGGCCGACGCCGTTGTAGCCCCACACGAGGTCCATGAAGGTGTTGTCGGTGGAGCCGCCGATGTACGGCCGCGCCGATGCGGGCACCAGGATCGTCGCGAGGACGAACCAGCCCGCCGACACGATCAGCGCCGCGGTCGCACCGATCAGATGACCGATACGCCTGGGCCAGCCGTTGTTCGCGAACACCAGGTAGGCCAATCCGAAGGCGGGCAGCACCAACAGGCCCTGCAGCATCTTGGTGAGGAATGCGAAGCCCAGCGCGACACCGACGAGCGCCAACCATCGACCCGAGTTGGTGCCGATCGCGCGGATCAGGGCATAGCCGGCCGCGACCATCAGCAGCACCAGCAGTGCGTCCGGGTTGTTGAACCGGAACATGAGCGCCGCCGCGGGGGTGAAGGCGAGCACACCTCCCGCGATCAGCCCGGCGACCGTGCCCTGGCGCGGATCGGCGAAGGTGCGGCGCATCGCGCAGTACAGCAGCGCGACGGCGGCCACGCCCGTCAGCGCTTGCGGCACCAGCACGGCCCAGCTGTTCATCCCGAACAGCCGCACCGACATCCCGGTCACCCACAGCGAGGCCGGGGGTTTGTCGACGGTGATGAAGTTGGCGGAGTCGAGCGATCCGAAGAACCACGCGGTCCAGCTCTGCGAGCCCGCCTGCGCCGCCGCCGCATAGAACGTGTTGGCGTAGCCGCTGGCCGCGAGATTCCACAGATACAGCACCGCGGTGGACACGAGCAGCGCGGTCAGCGCATACGGGCTCCATCGGACGGCTCGTCGCGGCCGCGGCGTCCCGGCCCGGCGCCGGCCCCAACGGGTTGTCGGAGGTGGCGGCGGTTCCCCGGGTGTCGATGCACCCGGGCGCTCCAGCCCCCGTCGTTCTAGCGCGGTGGTCATTCGGGTCCTCCTGTGTCGGATGTGGTGATCCCACACTGGGCCCCGGCCCTCCCGCGACGCTGGACGCCGGCTGGGAGAACCCTGTGAACGCCGCGCAGATTCCGGGCCGCACCTACCCTCGCCCCGAGGTTCGGCGGATCACACGAGCGCGAGCACGCGCGCCGGGCCACCGGTTCCACCGGCGAAGCGGGGTGCGCCCACCATCACCGTCGCGCCCGATGCAGGCACCGACGACAGGTTCGCCATCGCCTCGACGGCGTACCGTCCCGCGCCCAGGATGGCGGTGTGCGCGCCGACCGACCCCTGGATGTCCACGCTGAGGGTGTCGGTGCCGACCGCGACCACGCCGCGTTCGGCGACCAGCATGTGCACGACGTCGGGATCGAAGCCCGGGGCGTCGGCGCCGCCGGTCTGCGGCTGCCATCCGCTGTGCAGCGCGACGATCGCGCCACGGGGTATCCGCCCGTTGTCGGACTCGTAGGCAGCCACGTCCCGTTCGGTCAGGGTCGCGCGTCGATCCCCTTTCGCTCGGGCCGCGATGCTGATCACCGCAAGCGGTGCGACAAGGTCCTGCGCCGCGATGCGCTCGACGGTGATGCCGTCACCGATCTTGTGCGCAGGCGCGTCGACGTGTGTGCCCGAGTGCTCTGGAAACGACATCCACCGGGTCGCGTAGCCGCGATTGCCCGGTCCCACGCGGGAAGTCGGGATCGACACCACCGGCGCGTTTCCCGGCCAACGGGGGAACGCCGACGACAGCACGTGCGTGAGGTCGACGACGCGCTGGCGCGACGGTGCCGCCACGGCATCGGATGCGGCGCCGATGGCCACCGCGCCGGCGGTCCCGGCCGCGGTTCCGGCCGCCAATCTCAAGGCGGTCCGGCGCGAGAAGCGCCGGGCTTCCTGGTGGGCATGCCGGACGATCTCGTCGTCGCACATGCGCTCAGCCGGCCGGCCGCACGCGCAGGATGCTGTCGTCGCCGTTGTCGGTCCCGACGAGCAGGGAACCATCCGAGTCGACGGCCAGCGCACGCAGCCGGCCGTGCATGTCGGCGAGGGCGTCGCTGGTGGTGACCACCCGGTTGCCGGCCTCGTTCAGGGTGATGAAGACCAGTCGCTTGCCCTGTTGGGAGGAGATGACGACGGCCCCGTTGAGCGCCCCCCAACCGCTCGACGGGAGGAACGCCAGGGCCGGCGTCGCGATCGTCGGTTCGCCCGACGACCACACCGCTCCGACAGCCCCGGGGACTCGAACGGGATCGGTCATCGGTACGGACTCGTCGTAGATGATCGGCAACCGGTCCGGCTTGTAGCCGTAGTTGGCGCCGGCGCGCAGCAGGTTGAGCTCGTCGTCGCGATCGGTGCCCTGCTCGATCGCATAGACCCGACCGGATCCGGCCTGGATCGCGACGCCCTGCACGTTGCGGTGCCCCAGGGTGTAGATCGGACTGCGCGGATTCGGGTTGCCCGCCGCCGGACTGCCGTTCGTGTTGATGTGGAGGACCTTGCCACCCAGCGAGTTCCGATCCTGCGGATTCGTGGGGATTGCGTTGTCGCCGGTGCCGACCCAGAGCGTGCCGTCGGGTGCGGCGGTCAATCCGCACCCGCCGTGACGTCCATTCGCTCTCAGCGGGATTCCGGTGAGGACCGTGCGTTCGCGGGTCATCTGCGACCAGTTCTCGTTCACCCGCCACGCGACGATGTTGATCACCTGACCGGTGTTGGGCCACGGCAACGGCAGGCTGCCGACCGAGCCGGGCACGCTCACCGCTGCACCCGACGTCGCCTCGGCCTGACACGAGTAGACGCGCCGGTTCTCGGCGAAGCGTCGGTCCAGGGCGAGACCCATCAGTCCGGACTCACCGGCCACGAAGAGGTCCGAGAGGTCGGCCCGAATGGTCCGCTGCGCACCGCCGGGCAGGACCGCGACGAATCTTCCGGACCGTTCACCGGTGAGGAGGGTGCCGTCGGGCGCCACCTCGATGTCCCACGGACGGTCGAGGTTGCTCGCCACCGGGGTCACGGTCAGGGGAGGCGCTGCTCCCGCTGGTCCCGGTGCGCCGAACCCTGCGATGAGGGCGCCGACAGTCGCGGCGATCACGGCCAGACGAATCATGTGGGGACGCAAGCGTCGTCGTGTCACGCCGCCCACCGTAACCCGGATCACAGGGGCCGCGTCGCCGAAACCGCCCGTGAACCGCCTCGGGTCAGCGGCCGGGCAGGTACTTCAACGCACGCACGGCGTACGGCGTGACCGCACGATAGATGCCCTGCGGAATCCCGGGTGCACGGTCGATCCCGATGAAGCGCTGCTCGGCGACGGTCTGCGGCTCGGTGTACTTGAGCAGGCCTTCCTCGCCGTGGCGGCGGCCGACACCGGAGATGCCCATGCCGCCCATCGGTGCGGCGGTGGAGCCCCACGCGGCGGCATAGCCCTCGTTGATGTTGACCGTGCCGGCCCGCAGTTGGTCGGCGACCTCGTTGGCCTCGGCGCTGCTGCCGGCGAAGACGCATGCGTTGAGTCCGTACTGCGTCTGGTTGGCCAGCTTGATGGCCTCGTCGGTGGAGTCGACCGGGTAGATGGAGACGACCGGCCCGAAGGTCTCGTCGGCGTAGCAGGTCATCTCGTCGGTGACGTCGGTGAGGACGGTGGGCTCGAAGAAGAACGGTCCGAGGTCGGCGCGTCGTCGCCCACCGGCGACCACTCTCGCACCCTTGTCGACCGCGTCGCGCACATGGGCATCGGCGGTGTCGACCTGCGCCGCCGATGCGAGCGAGCCCATGTCGGCGGAGAAGTCGTAGGTGGCGTCGAGCGTCATCGCCGAGACGAAGGCGGCGAACTTCGTGGTGAACTCGTCGGCGATCTCCTTGTCGACGTAGAGCCGTTCGATGGAGATGCACAGCTGACCGGAGTTCGAATAGCAGGCTCGGGCAGCACCTTCGACGGCCCGGTCGATGTCGGCCTTGGCGGTCACGATCATCGGGTTCTTGCCGCCGAGTTCCGCGGAGAACCCGATGAGCCGGCGTCCGGCCTGCTCGGCCAAGGTCGCCCCGGTCGCCGACGACCCGGTGAACATCACGTAGTCGGTGGTGGCGACGATCGCCTGACCGACAACACTTCCCGGTCCCGGGACGACGGCGAACAGGTCGAGCGGGAGCCCAGCCTCATAGAGCAGCTCGGCAACGGCCAACGCGCAGTAGGGCGTCTGGCTGTCGGGCTTGACGACGACGCCGTTGCCGGCGAGCAACGCGGCGACCGCGTCGGACACGGCCAGGGTGAGCGGGTAGTTCCACGGGCTGATCACGCCGACGACACCCTTGGGCTGATACCGCACGCGGACGCTGGTGGCGCCCGGCAGCATGCCCTTGACCTTGCGCTCCGCGAGGGTCTTCGGGCCGGTCGTCGCGTAGTGCCGCGCCGTGAGCGCGACGTCCATGACCTCTTCCTGCGCGTAGATCCGCGCCTTACCCGTTTCGGCCTGGGCGATGTCCATCAGCTCGGCGGCGTTGCGGTAGACGAGGTCGGAGAAGCGGTCGAGCACCTCGGCGCGCTGCTGTGGGGTCTGCTTGGCCCACCCCTCCTGGGCGGTCCGGGCGCGGGCGACCGCGGTCTCGAGATCGTCGGCGGTGCCGACCGGGATGGTCGCCATCTCGACGCCGCTGAACGCCTCGAGGACGGGACGGGTGGGACGCGCCTCGACGTCGTCGATCGCGATGAGGGCGGCGAGCCGCGCGAAGTACTCGGAAGTGGGTTTCGGCATGGTGGTCCTCAGCTCTCGGCAGCGGCGGCGTCGGAAGCGGCGGTGTCGGGCTCTGCTTCTGATTCCGTGACGATCACGATGCCGTCGTCGTCGGAGTAGACGAGGTCGCCGGGGTGGAACGTCTCGCCGCCGATGGTCAGCGCGATGTCGCGCTCTCCGACGCCGGTCTTGGTGGACTTGCGCGGGTTGGTGCCCAGGGCCTTGACACCGAGCTCCATCTCCCCGATCGCCTTCGCGTCGCGGATGGCGCCGTTGACGATGATCCCGACCCAGCCGTTGGACCGGCCGAGTTCGGCGATGAGGTCGCCGACCAGGGCCGTGTGCACCGATTCCGCGCCGTCGACCACGAGCACGCCACCGGGGTTGGATTCGCCCAGGATCGACTTGAGCAGGGCGTTGTCCTGGAAGCATTTGACGGTGGTCACGCGGCCCACGAACTCGCGGTTCCCGCCGTACTGGGTGAACTGGGTGTCGCAGCTGCGGACGAGGTCGCCGATCTCGTCGACGAGGTCGGCGGTCGGCGTGAAGGTCGGATCGCTCATGCGCCCAGTCTAGGCAGTGGCCGTTTAGGTGTGACGGCGAGCCACACTTATCCGCTTTCGAGGGCTGGTACCCACTACCCGACCGCCAGCGCGTCGATGGCAACCGCCACCTCGTCGGGCCGCTGCGACACCACGAAGTGCCGTGCCCGCGGGATGACGTCGACGTCGGCTCCCAGCAGCGCGGCGTACCGCCGCTGCTTCCATTCCCAGAACTGCCGCCACCCCGGTGTCCGTGGGGCGGCCACGATCACCCGGCTCGGCACCGCCGGAAGCGGATTTGTGTGCCGCAGCCGGCGCAGCGTGCGGTCCATCGCGCCGAACATGGCGTTCTCGGCCACCAGCGCCGCCAGGAACGGCGCCCGCCCGAACAGCTGACCGACCCACCTGTGATGGTCGGCGGTGAAGCCCTCGGGAGGAGGCGGAACCACCAGCCGCCAGACCCGCTCCCGCGGCCATCTGTCGACACCCAGCCACACGCAGATCGCCTGCGCGTGGTCGGACAACCACCTCGCCGCCCACACCGACCATGCCCGCGGCACCAGATGCACCGGGGTCATCGAGAACGAGCCGTCGATCACGACGAGTGCAGCCGTGCGATCCGGATGGACCCGGCCGAAGGCCTCGACGTACAGCGACGCCAGCGAGTGCCCGACCACGGCCGCGGGGGTCTGCACCCCGGCGGTGTCGAGCACCGCGGCCATCCGGTCGACCTCACCGAGCAGGGTCGGATGTTCGCCGCGACCGGGCGGATCGGACAGTCCGTAGCCCGGGCGGTCATAGCGGATCACCCGCCACCCGCCGGCCGCCAACCGCGAGGCCAGCGGATCGAGATCCCACCAACTGCTGCCCAGTGCAGCCATCAGCAACAATGGCGGGCCTGCTCCCTCGTCCACCACATGCAGGCGGCGTCCGCCGACGGTGGTGAGGACTCCCGGCGGCCCGTCGATCCCCTGTCCGGGCGTCACCGGGCTCAGAAGCCCTGCGGCTTGGCCAGCGGGAACGCCAACGACTCCCGGATCGACTGCCCGGTGATCAGCATGACGACCCGGTCGACGCCCACGCCGAGACCGCCGGTCGGGGGCATCGCGTACTCGAGGGCCTGCAGGAAGTCCTCGTCGAGTTCCATCGCCTCTGGGTCGCCACCCGCCGCGAGAACCGACTGTGCGGTCAATCGCCGGCGCTGTTCGACGGGGTCGGTCAGTTCGGTGTACGCGGTTCCGAGCTCCACACCCCACGCGACCAGATCCCACCGTTCGGCGACGCCGGGGATGGACCGGTGTGCACGCGTCAGCGGCGACGTCGAGGTGGGGAAGTTCGTGTAGAAGGTGGGGAACGTGGTCCGGTCCTCGCCGAGGTGTTCGTACAGTTCGAGCACCACCTGGCCGGCATCCCAGTCGGGCCGGTGCGCGATCTCGAGCCGGTCACAGATCGCCCGCAACGTCTCGACCGGGGTCTCGGGCGTGATCTCCTCGCCGGCCCCCTCCGACACCACCTCGTGCACCGTCTTGACCGGCCACTCCCCCGAGATGTCCACGCGCTCTTCGTTTCCGTCGTCGTCGGTGCGGACGATGACGGGAGCACCGTAGGCTGCGGTGGCGGCGTGCTGGATCATCTCGCGGGTGAGGTCGAGCATCTTCAGGTAATCACTGTGCGCCTCATAGGCTTCCAGACTGGTGAACTCAGGGTTGTGGCTGAAGTCGACACCTTCGTTGCGGAAGTTGCGGCCGATCTCGAACACCTTCTCCACGCCGCCGACGCAGAGCCGCTTGAGGTAGAGCTCAGGCGCGATCCGCAGATACAGATCGAGATCGTATGCGTTGATGTGGGTCTGGAACGGGGTGGCGTTGGCGCCGCCGTGGATCTGCTGCAGGATCGGGGTCTCCACCTCGAGGTAGCCACGGTCGGACAGGAAGTCCCGCAACGACTTCACCACCAGGCTGCGGGTGGCCAGCAGATCGCGCGTGCGGGCGTTGACGGCGAGGTCGACGTACCGTTGCCGGACGCGCGCCTCCGGGTCGGTGAGGCCACTCCACTTGTCCGGCAACGGCCGCAGGCATTTTCCGTTGAATCGCCAGGCGTCGATGAGGATCGACAACTCACCCGACCGGCTTCGTCCGACCACGCCACGCGCCTCGATCAGATCCCCGAGGTCGACGTCGGCGCCGAAGTCGGGGGTGCCGGGGATCACCCGGGCTTCCTCGACGAGCATCTGGACCTCGCCGGACCAGTCGTGGACGTCGGCGAACGCCACCTTGCCGAAGTCACGCAGCCGGGTCACGCGCCCGGCGATCGTCACCGTCGTCCCCTCCGGCGACGCCACCGCCTGCGCGATCGTGTGCGTCGGCGGATCGGCGGGCGGATAGGGGTCGAAGCCCTCGGCGACGAGATGTTCCATCTTGGCCACCCGCACGCGTACCTGCTCGGGACGGTGCACGACGACCTCGGTGCCCTCCGCCTCCTCGTCGAACTCCGCGATCAACGCATCGACGTCCACTCCGGCGGGGATCGCGGGCCGGCCCTGCGTGTACTGCTGTGCGCGGCCGACTCGCGGCAGCCGCACGAATCCCTCGGTGACGATGGCCGCCAGACCCACCCGGGCGATCATGCGGTTGTCCTCGAAACACAGGTAGCGGGGTTGCCAGTCCGGCCGGTATTTGGCGTTCGACTTGTATAGCGACTCCATCTGGAAGAACCGCGACCCGAACATGAGGACCGAGTACGTCGCTCGCATGACCGGTCCGGCACCGATGTCGGCGCCGTGCTCGAAGAACGCCCGGAACGCCGCGAAGTTGAGGGAGATCTCGGTGACGCCGAACTGTTCGGAGTTGCGGGCCAGTTCGGTCACCATCGTCTCGACGACCCCGTTGACCGCGGCGCGGTCACGGCGCATCACGTCCAGGGACACGCCGGTCCGGCCCCAGGGGACGAACGACAGCATGCCGACGACCTTCTCGTTCTCCGTGCCCAGATTCTCGACGGCCTCCACGAGTAGGCAGTTGCCGTCGAGCGGATCACCGAGCCGACCCAGCGCCATGGCGAAACCACGCTCCTCGTCGGTGTCGCGCCACGAGTCGGCGCGGGCGATCATCTCGGCCATCTCCGATGGCTTCCCGTCGATCGAGCTTGTCGAGATCTCCGAGTGCCGTCGGATGCGCACATCGACCCCCGCACGCCGGGTGCGGGTGACGGCCTGCCGGACCCCGCGCATCGCCGGACCGGACAGGCTGAAGTTGCGGGTCGGGATGATGGCCTCGTCGCCGATGTTGAGTGAACCGAACCCGGCGGCGTCATAGGCGGCGGCACCGCGGCTACTGGGGCCCATCGCGGCCGGATGCCACCCGTAGCGTTCGCACAGCGTGAGGAATTCGGCGATCGCGTCATCCCAGGATTCCGGGTCGCCGATGGGGTCACCGCCCGCCATGCCGACACCGACCTCGACCCGGTAGGTGACCGCGGCGCGGCCGTCCGGGGAGAACACCACGGCCTTGTCGCGCCGGGTGGAGAAGTAGGCCAACGAGTCGTCGTCGTTGAACCGGGTGATGAGCGCGCGGATGAGCCGCTCGTCGTCGGCGGTGATCAACGACTTCAACCGGACCGACCGGAACAGGACCATCGCCGCGGCGATCAGCGCCAGCGCCCCGAAGAGTCCCAGCAGTCCGTTCACCGGCGCGAGTGCGTGGCGGCCGTCGAACGCCGCCTCGGAATCGACCGAGCCGAACGCCGCGACCCGGTTGATCGCATAAGGCAGACGATCGCTGCGGGTGAGGGTGTGCGGGAACAGCCAGACCAGTGCCCAGCCCAGCAGGGAGCTGACGACGAGTCCGGCGATCAGGACGCCGAACGCTCGCAACAGCGCCCCCTTGCGAACCCGGGTGTGGAACTGCCGGTAGGTGAGGATCAGGTAGGCCAGCGCCAGGAGTTGGATCGTGATGCCGATCCACAGGTTGATCCGGTCGTTGCTGGTCACCGCCAGGTCGTCGGCGAGCGCCGGCACCAGGTACAGAGCGTTGCTCAGCACGAACAGCGTGAGGTAGATGACGCAGATCCACCAGGCGATCCGTTTGCGCATCGACATCGCGAACGCGATCAGCGCCAGCACGAACGCCCACGCGAAGCTGGTGTCGGGGAGGGTGACGATGAAGGTGTCGATGTAGTCGCGCGGGACGTGGATCAGATGGCGGAAGAACGGGAACAGACTCGACAGCAGGGAGATCGTCGCCATGACTCCGAGGACGGTCCCGGCGACCCGGGGAGCGGCCCGCCCGAATCCCCGCGGTGCACGGATGCGGTCGAGGAGGTCACGGGAACGCCGGGATGCGGCCGACGGCGTCCGCTCAGGGGTGACCGCGTCGTCGTCGAGGCCCGGGGTCCGCGTGATGTCCAACGTCATGGCTAAACGTTAAGGTCCGCGCTCGCCGAATCTGCGTTGGTTGGGCAAGATGTGAGCAATGGACGGCACGGACATCGATGATGTGCCCATTCGCGACGACTCGATCCGGCTCGGTCAGTTCTTGAAGCTGGCGAATCTCATCGACTCGGGCGCCGAGGCCAAGAGTGTGATCGCCGACGGCCTCGTGTCCGTCAACGGGGACGTGGAGACGCGGCGTGGTCGGCAGCTGGTGTCGGGAGACGTGGTGGAGATCGGCGGTCAGGCCGCTCGGGTCGCCACCGAATGAGCCCTGATCGTCGGATCAGTTCAGGATTGCAGCCGCCGCAACTCGGCGGGCGTCACGAGGCGTTCCGCCTCGGCAGGGAACATCCGCGCGGGTCGCGCTCGACCGAAGCGCACGGTGATCGAACTCAGCATCGAGTTGCGGCGTGGACCGGAGGATGAATTGGACAACCTCATGACCAATCACTTCCCTGAATTGCTACCTCGGACTCGATCTTTGGCTTACTGTAGTCGGTTCGCCGATTCGGTACCAAGCGATATAGCGCGTTCAACAGACGTTGTCTGCGCCACACTCGGCCGGATCGACGACTACGACCAGGTAGTGCCAGTCATGTGTGTACATCGATGATCTCATCGTCATCGTTACGGATTCGGTAGCGACATGCCCCGATTTGTGATGGGACACACAGAGCGGACGGGTCAGATGGTCATGGCGTCGCGGACCGTGGCTTCTGCCGAATCCCCGCCCTCGCCGGACGATGTGACACGGCCGCTCTCGAGGACGTAATAGCGCTGGGCGGCCTGCAGCGCGAAACCGATGTGCTGCTCCACCAGGAGCACTCCGAGACCGCCGCGCGAGGTCAGTTCGGTGATCGTGTTCTCGATCTCGGCGACCACCGACGGCTGGATGCCCTCGGTCGGCTCGTCGAGAATCAGCATCCGCGGCTCGGTGATCAGCGCCCGGGCAATCGCCAGCTGCTGCCGCTGACCGCCCGACAGCAGACCGGCGCGACGGTCGAGCAGGTCTTTCAGCCCCGGGAAGAGATCGAGCATCTCGTCGATCAGCGCCTTGCCTCGTTTCCGGCCGTCCGCGACGACCTGGAGGTTCTCCGCGGTCGTCAGGTGGCCGAAGCTCTGTTGCCCTTGCGGCACGTAGGCGAGGCCGCGTTTGACGCGCGCGCTCGGGCGCATCCCGGTGATGTCGACACCGTCGAAGGTGATGGTTCCCTTCGTCGTCTTCACCAGCCCGACGGCGGCCCGGAGCAGGGTGGTCTTGCCTGCGCCGTTGTGTCCCATCACCGCGGCCACGCCGTCGGCCGGCACCTCGAGGTCCACCCCGTGCACCACCTCGGTGCGTCCATAGCCGGCATGCACGCCTGCCATCTCCAGCATCGCGTCACTCCCCGTCTCGCGCCGGGTCCGCAGACCCTGCCGTCTCGTGGTCCATGTCGGCGGCGGCCGTCGTGCCCAGGTACACCTCTTGGACCTTCGGGTTCGCCTGCACCTCGGCGACCGTGCCCTCGGCGAGGACCTTCCCCCGCGCCAGCACCGTCACCGACGTGGCGTAGGACCGCATGAAGTCCATGTCGTGTTCGACGACGACGACCGTCCGGGCGGCACCGATCCGCCGCAGCAGCGCACCGGTCTCCTCGCGTTCCTCGTGGCTCATCCCGGCCACCGGTTCGTCCAGCAGCAGCACCGACGCGTCCTGTACCAGCAACATGCCGATCTCGAGCCACTGCTTCTGGCCGTGCGCCAGCACCCCGGCCGGCCGGTCGCGCAGGTCCGCGAGGCCGATGGTCTCCAGCGCCTCCTCGATGGCCTCGGGGACGGCGGCGGGACGGCGGCGCAGCATCGTCCACATCGAGCGCCCGGCCCCGGCCGCGATGTCGAGGTTCTGCAGCACGGTGAGTTCCTCGAACACACTGGCGGTCTGGAACGTCCGGCCGACGCCCTGCCGGGCGATCTGGTGCACCTTCTTGCCGAGGAGTTCGGTACCCGACTTCTGCACCGAGCCGGTGGCGGGCACCAGGCCGGTGATGGCGTCGATGATGGTCGTCTTGCCCGCACCGTTGGGTCCGATGAGGAAGCGGAGATCGCCCTGCAGCAGGGTGAGGTCGACGTCGGAGACCGCCTTGAAGCCGTCGAACTCCACCGACAGCCCGCGCACCTCCAGATAGTCGCTGGACATTCCCGCTTTGCCGGCGGCGGGCGATTGCACCTGGGTCATGACGACACTCCTGTCGACGTGGTCGCGACCGCGACGTCGGTCGTCCGGGTGGAGTCGGGATCGGCGGGCGGGCGTCGTCGCCGTCGCAGCAGTGCCCCGAGCCCGGCGAGTCCGGCCGGGAAGAAGCCGACCACGACGATGAACAAGATGCCCTGCGCGTACACCCATCCGGACGGGAAGTTCTCCGAGAGACTGGTCTGCGCCCAGGCGACGGCGATCGCACCCAGCACCGGACCCAGCAGCGTGGTCCGGCCACCGATCGCGACTCCGATCAGGAACGCGATCGACGGGACGATCCCCACGTCGGCCGGCGAGATGATGCCGACGATCGGCACGAACAACGCTCCGGCGATGCTCGCGAACAGTGCCGCAACGGCGTAGGCCACCAGCTTCACGTTGGCCGGGTCGTAGCCGAGGAACCGGACACGCTCCTCCTGGTCGCGCACCGCCACCAGCAGTTCGCCGTAGCGGCTGTACATCAGCTGGCGCGTGATGGCCACGACCACCAGCAGGGTGGCGGCGGCGATGAAGAACAGCAGTCGCCGGTTGACGGGATCGTTGAGTGCCAACCCGAAGAAGCTGCGGAACCGGTTGAGCCCGTTGCTGCCGCCGATCGTCTGTTGTCCCACCAGCAGGATCGCGAAGGCCGCGGCCAGTGCCTGGGAGAGGATGGCGAAGTAGGCGCCCTTGACCTTGCGTTTGAACACGCCGAGTCCGAGCAACACCGCGACGAACGTGGGGATCAGGACGATACCGAGGATCGTGACCACCGGGGACGCGAACGGCTGCCAGTAGGCGGGCAGTTCCCGGATGCCGGCGATCTGCATGAAGTCGGGCACGTCGTCGCCGCGCAGTTCGGCGTCGGCGATCTTCAGGTGCATCGCCATGATGTAGGCGCCGAGTCCGAAGAACACTCCTTGTCCCAGGGTGAGCATTCCGCCACGGCCCCAGGCCAATCCGATGCCCACCGCGACGATGCCGAAGCACAGGAACTTGCCGAGCAGGCTCAGCCGGAAGTCGGACAGGACCGCGGGTGCCACCGCGAAGAGCATGATCGCGGCAATTCCGAAGCCCGCGTAGGTTTTCCAACTGTTGGCGAAGTAGTCTCTCACACCAGGCTCCTCGACTGGACCGTGAACAGCCCCTGCGGACGGATCTGCAGGAAGATCACGATGAGCACGAACACGATCACTTTCGCCACCGATGCGGTGGTGGAGTACTCGATGAACGAGTTGAGCAGGCCGAGCGCCACGGCCGCGATCACGGCGCCCTTGATCTGGCCGAGACCGCCGATGACGACCACGAGGAATGCGTCGATCAGGTAGGCCATCCCGGTGTTCGGGCTCGTCGAGCCGATCAGGGTGAGAGCGACACCGGCGACACCGGCGAGCCCGGACCCGATGAAGAAGGTGGTGATGTCGGTCTGCCGACTCGAGATGCCGCTCGTCTCAGCCAGATCGCGATGCTGGACCACGGCGCGGATTCGCCTGCCCATCGACGTGTACTTCATCGTCGCGGCGATCGCGATCACGCAGATCACCGCGAGCACCATGATGAAGATCCGCGTCTTGGGAACCACGGCGCCGAGGATCTCGACACCGCCGTCGAGCCATCCGGGCGCGATCACGCGGACCGCGGGCGCGCCGAAGATGTCCCGGGCCGCCTGCTGCAGGATCAGGCCGACGCCGAACGTCACCAGCAGCGTGTCCAACGGGCGGTGATACATCCGGCGGATCAGCGTGACCTCGAGCAGGACCCCCATCAGTCCGCCGACCACGAAGCCGACGAATAGCGAGACGAGCAGGGACACATCGGCATTGGAGACGAGGTACTGCTGCACCGTGTAGGCGGTGTAGGACCCGGCCATGATGAACGAACCGTGCGCCATGTTGATGACGCCCATCTGACCGAAGGTCAGCGACAGCCCCAGCGCTGCGAGCAGCAGGATCGATCCCAGACTGAGTCCGGTGAACGTCTGCCCGATCAGGGTTTCCACGACAGATCTCGATTCTTGTTGTTGCGAACTCGCCGACGGGCCCGGACCCGCCCGTCACGCCGGAGCGTGGCGGGCGGGTCGGGCGCCTCGGAGATCCCCAGCAGTTCAACACCTCAGCAGCTCAACACCTCAGCAGGTCAGCCGCTCAGCCCTTCGGCCCAGTCGTAGCCCTCGAGGTACGGGTCGGGCTCGATCGGTTCACCCGAGTCCCACACGGTGTAGATCAGTCCGTCCGAACGGATCTCGCCGATCCGGGCGGTCTTGGTGATGTGGTTGTTGTCGCCGTCGATGGTGACCAGTCCCTCCGGTGCGTCGAAGGTGACGCCGCCGGCGGCTTCCTGCACGTCCGGCACCGCGAAGGATTCGGCCTTCTCGACGGTGTTCTTCCACAGGTAGACCGACACATAGGCGGCCTCCATCGGGTCCGACGTCGGCTTGTCGGCGCCGTAGCGGGCCTTGTACGCCGCGACGAACTCGTTGTTCACCGGCGTGTCGATCGTCTGGTAGTAGTCCCAGGCGGTCAGCTGGCCTTCGATGTTGCCGACACCGATTCCGCCGACCTCCTCCTCCGCGATGGAGACGGAGATGACCGGCATGTCCTGCGCGGTCAGGCCGACATTGCGGTACTCACGGAAGAACGCGACGTTGGAATCGCCGTTGAGCGTGTTGAACACGGCGTCCGCGTCCGCGGTCCGCACCTTGTTGACGATGGTGGAGAAGTCGGTCGACCCGAGCGGCGTGTAGTCCTCGCCCTTGATCTCCATCCCGTTCGCCTCGGCGTACGCCTTGATGATGCGGTTGGCGGTCTGCGGGAACACGTAGTCGCTGCCGACCAGGTACAGCGACGTGACGCCCTGTTCCTTCAGGTAATCCAGCGCCGGGACGATCTGCTGATTGGTGGTGGCGCCGGTGTAGAAGATGTTCTCCGACGACTCGAGGCCTTCGTACTGCACCGGGTAGTACAGGAGGGCGTCGTTGTCCTCGAACACCGGCAGCATCGCCTTACGGCTCGACGACGTCCAGCCACCGAAAACCGCTGCGACACAATCGGCGCTGATCAGCTTTTCGGCCTTCTCCGCGAACACGGTGGGCTCGGAGGCGCCGTCCTCGCCGACGACCTCGATCTGCTTGCCCATCACGCCGCCCGCGGCGTTGATCTCCTCCACGGCGAGCGCGATGGAGTCGCGCACGGTGACCTCGGAGATCGCCATGGTGCCCGACAGCGAGTTGAGCGACCCGACCTTGATCGTGTCGCCGGAGGTGTCCACACAGGACTCGGCACTGGTGGCCGCCTCGTCGGTTGCCGAACTGCCACACGCACTCAACGCGAGGGCCACCACCGACAGCACCGTCGGAACACCCAACCGGACCCAACGAGTCCCGGACCGGCGCCGCGACACCATGTGTCCGTCACCGGCCGCGTCACCCCCGCCCGGGACGGAGTCGTTCAACTTCATCTTCTGATCTCTACTTCCCTTGGCGCGCAGCAAAGAACACGCGAACATCCGACACTGGTCATGGCCGGATACCCCCGATCTCCGGCCGAACAGAACGTCGCGACTCGTGCGCAGCAGGCGTGTTCGGTGAACCCACCCCTACGTTCCGATGACGTTCTTGTGTACGGGAGACGCACACAGAGGGGAAGCTATCGACGGATTGTTACGTCTGGATTATTTGGGGTGAATGCCCGGTTTCGGATGCCGGTGCATCAGCGATGTCGAATAGTGCACGGATGCAAGCGATCTCAGCGGGGTCGCGGATCAGGCGAGCCCGGCTAGAAACCGGTGCGCCCACCCAACCGCGGTGACGCCCGGCTGGACCGCAAACGTGGCGTAGTTGGCGTGTGCGCCCGACTGCAGGAAGCGGTTGAACGAGATGATCTGCTCGCGGGCGCGTGCGTTGGACAGCTCCTCGACGATCTTTCCCGGACCACCGAGGGTGAGCAGCTCGCTGATGATCGCGCCCGCCTCGGCCTGATATTGGCCGATCTGTGACGGCGTGGGATCGCTGGTCTCGGCGAGGTACCCGACGATGCGGGTGATGAAGTAGTCCTGCGGCACATTGCAATACAGGTCGGAGGGTTCGCAGATCGTGAAGGCGCGGGGCAACACCCAGCCCATGCCGTCGAGGCGCGGACCACCGCTGCCCTCCCAGCGAAGCGGCGGCCCCACGAGATTGTCGCGCTGCGAACGGCGCGGATCCGAGAGGAGCACGACCCCGGCGATCTGGCCCGGTCGGATCGCGGCACGTCCCGTGCCGACCTCCGATGCGAAGTCACCCGCGGCGTCGGCGCCCTGGCTGTAGCCGACCACCGCGATCCGGGTGCCCGGGCACCGCCGCAGCATCGTGCGCGCCAGCCCGGTGGTGTTGGCGACCGCCTGCGCCTTGGATTTTCCGTAGACGGCCTTCTCCCAGGGGAACGCCGTCGCGTCGTAGCCGACGTACTGGACGCGTGTCTCGGCCCCGAGCCCGGTGGTGATGTCACCGAGGATTCCGGGATTCTGACCATTGGCCCAGGTGCCGGGGATGGCGAGTACGTAGAGTTCGGGGCATCCGGCCGGCGCGGCCGACGACGGCGCCCCGACACCCATGCTCGTACCGATCGCCGTCACCAGGGCCATCACGCCGGTGATCACTGAACGTAGACGCATCGTCGCCCTCCCTCTACCGCCGGACTGCGTCTCGTGTCCCGAGTGTAGCGAGGTCGGCGGTGTTGCGAGACGAACGTGTTGCGGGAAGTTCCTGCCCGACCCATCCGAACCGGTGGACGTCGCCGAATACACCGTGCAAGCAACACCCGCCGACGACAGGAGTGGTCATGGTCGACGTGTCCCGAACCTTCACCGTGCAACGTCCCCGCGACGAGATCGTCGCCTACATGCGGGACTTCGCGAACGCCGTGGATTGGGACCCGGGTACACAGCGCTGTGAGCAGATCGGCACCGATCCGATCGCGGTGGGCACACGCTGGCACAACGAGACGAAGCTGTACGGCATCTCGACGACGCTCGTCTACGAGCTGACGCGCGACGATCCCGACCATCTGGTGTTCACGGGTCGCAACAAGACGGCCACCTCGGTCGATGACATGACGTTCCGCGCCCACGGCGAGTCGGAAACGGTTGTCACCTATCACGCCCACGTGGACTTCAACGGCGTCGCGAAGATCGCCGATCCGATCGCGCAGTTGGCGTTCGGCAGGCTCGCCGACACGGTTCCGAAGCAGATGTCTCGGGTACTGACCGCGATGTGACGAGAGTTCAGGTGACGAGCGGTGCCTGCAGCACCGCCTTCGCCAACCGGTGTGCGTGGCCGGGGAGTTCCGGACCGCGCAGCCCGTCGACCCGCACCACCCCGTCCATCACGGCGAGCGTGAGATCCACGAGAGTCTGCGCCTCGTCGGCACGCAGTTCCGGTCGGCACAGCTGCACCAATCGCCGCCACTCACCGACATAGTCGAGGTAGGTCCGGGCCAGCGCCATCATCTCGTCGGGGTCGAGCATCACGGTGTGCGACAAGCACACTGCGATCAGGTCCCAATGGGCCTGCGCGAACCGCGCGTACCCCGACACCAGCATGTCGAGCGCGATGGCGGGATCGGTGGTCTGCGACAGCACCCGGCCGAGCTCCAGCCACATGGCGTCGAATGCCCGGTTGACCCCGCAGACGAGCAGTTCGCGCTTGCTGGCGAAGTGGTTGTAGACGCTGGGCCCGGCTATCCCGACGACCTCGCCGATGTCGTCGAGGCTCACGTTGGCGTACCCGTCGACGGCGAACATGGTGATCGCCGCGTTGAGCAACGCCTCCCGCCGCGCGACGGGCAGAAGGCCGGTCGCGGGCTCGGTCGGCACCGGGCTGCTCTCGTCGACCGTGCCGTTGGCGGGCCACTGATGGGGTTCCTCGCCGTCGCCCCGACAGGCGTTCACGACGGCCCGGACGGCGGTGAGCATCATGCGCTGCCGGTCGCCGGCAGGCACCGGCAGCGGCCGGTGCCCGGGCCAGTTCACGATGGCCAGCACCGCCCACGCCGCGACGCGCGAAGGGACGCCGGCAGGGCCTGCACCCTGCGCGATCGCCTTCTCCAGCGACTCGGACACGCCGACGATCCGCAGCCGCAATAGGGCTCGATCGGCTGGGCGGAGATGCCCTCTGTCGCGGCTCCACAGCTGGTCCATCGCCTGGGAGTCGTCGGCGATGCCCACCACCCGGCTCACGCACTCGAACGGGTCGTCGCAGTCGGCGAGCGTTTCCTCGTACCGGCTCAGCGCGTTGTCGAACACCGCCACCAGCAGTTCTTGCTTGTTGCGGTAGTGGCGATACAGCGCGCTCGGGACGATGCCCACGCCCGCGGCGATGTCACTCATCGACACACTGTGGTAGCCCGAGGTGCGGAACAACTCCGCGGCCGTCGCGAGAATTCGCTGTTTGCGATCCTTGGGACGGACGCGCCGGTCCTCCGCGGACGCTGTGGTCATGGGAATCCTGTCAGGTTCGCGCCTGGACGGACCCCCGCTTCTTGGGGGCACCTGTATGCACCACTGTGCCCTAGCCGACGGGACATTGCACCGATGTCGGGAAAGTGCTGTTCCGCGCGTCGGGTGGCCGACCTGTCCGAACGGTCAGGTCGGCCGTCCGGATCAGCGCTGGGCGACCTGCGTGGGCACGATCGGCGCGGGAAGGTCGGACCGGCCGGCGAGGTAGGCGTCGGCCGCGGCGGCGGCCGACCGGCCCTCGGCGATCGCCCACACGATCAGCGACTGGCCACGACCGGCATCGCCGGCGACGAAGACGCCGTCCTGGCCGATGGCCGCGAAGTCGTCGTCGCGCTTGATGTTGCCACGCTGGTCGTACTCGACGCCCATCTTGTCGAGCAGGTCCTCACGTTCCGGACCGACGAAGCCCATGGCGAAGAGGACCAGGTCGCACTCCAGCTCGAACTCGCTGCCCTCGACCTTCTCGAAGCGGCCGTCGTTCATCACGACCTCGTGGGCCTTGAGTCCGGTGACCTTGCCGTTCTCGCCGAGGAACTGCTCGGTGCTGACCGAGTAGACGCGCTCGCCGCCCTCTTCGTGCGCCGACGACACCCGGTACATCAGCGGGTAGGTCGGCCACGGGGTGGACTCGGCGCGCTCGATCGGCGGCTTCGGCATGATCTCGAACTGGTGCACGATCTCGGCGCCCTGGCGCAGCGAGGTGCCCAGGCAGTCGGCGCCGGTGTCGCCGCCACCGATGATGACGACCTTCTTGCCCTTGGCGGTGATCTGTCCGTCGACGGTGTCGCCGAGCTGCACCCGGTTGGCCTGCGGCAGGAACTCCATCGCCTGATGGATGCCGTCGAGCTCGCGGCCCGGGATCGGCAGATCGCGACCGATGGTGGAGCCGTTGGCGAGGATCACCGCGTCGAAGTCGGCACGCAGCTGCTCGACGGTGACGTCGACGCCCACGTTCACGCCGGTCTTGAAGACGGTGCCCTCGGCCTCCATCTGCTCGAGGCGGCGATCGATGTGGCGCTTCTCCATCTTGAACTCGGGGATGCCGTAGCGCAGCAGCCCGCCGATGCGGTCGGCCCGCTCGAACAGCGTGACGTCGTGTCCCGCGCGGGTGAGCTGCTGTGCGGCGGCGAGTCCGGCGGGACCCGAACCGACCACCGCGACCGACTTGCCGGTCTTCTCGGTCGGCAGGACCGGCGTGACCCAACCGTTCTCGAAGGCGTTGTCGATCAGCTCGACCTCGACCTGCTTGATCGTCACGGCCGGCTGGTTGATGCCCAGCACACACGACGCCTCACACGGCGCCGGGCACAGCCGCCCGGTGAACTCCGGGAAGTTGTTGGTGGCGTGCAGTCGCTCGATGCCGTCGAACCAGCGGTCCTTGTAGACCAGGTCGTTCCACTCCGGGATCAGGTTACCCAGCGGGCAACCGTTGTGGCAGAACGGGATTCCGCAGTCCATGCACCGGCTGGCCTGAGTCTGCAGCTCCTTGTGGTCGAAGTCGGTGTAGACCTCGTTCCAGTCGAGCAGACGCAGTTCCACCGGCCGACGGTCCGGCAGCTCGCGTTCGGTGTGCTTGAGAAAACCTCTGGGGTCAGCCACGTGCGGCCTCCATGATCGCTTCGTTCACGTCTCGTCCGTTGCGCTCCGCGGTCTCGATCGCGAGCAACACGCGCTTGTAGTCACGCGGCATCACCTTCGAGAACTTGCCGCGGGTGTTCTCCCAGTCGGCGAGTACCGCTGCTGCGACGGGGGAATCCGTCTCGGCACGGTGTTCGTCGACGATGGCGGCGAGGAACTCGATGTCCTCGTCCTCGAGCTCCTCGATGTCGACGAGTTCGGTGTTCAGGTTGTCGCCGAGCTTGCCGAACGGGTCGTACACGTAGGCGATACCGCCCGACATGCCGGCCGCGAAGTTGCGTCCGGTGTCACCGAGGACCACCACGCGTCCACCGGTCATGTACTCACACCCGTGGTCGCCGACGCCCTCGACGACCGCGGTGACGCCCGAGTTGCGGACGCAGAACCGCTCGCCGACCACACCGCGGAGGAAGATCTTGCCGCTGGTGGCGCCGAACCCGATGACGTTGCCGGCGATGATGTTGCCTTCGGCGACAAAGCCTTCCGGCGCGTTGCGGGCGGGTCGCACCACGAGGCGTCCGCCGGAGAGTCCCTTGCCGACGAAGTCGTTGGCGTCACCCTCGAGTCGCAGCGTGATGCCCTTGGGCACGAATGCGCCGAAGCTGTTGCCGGCCGATCCGGTGAAGTCGATCATGATCGTGCCGTCCGGAAGGCCGTGTGCCCCATAGGCCTTGGTGACCTCGTGGCCCAGCATCGTTCCGACGGTGCGGTTCACGTTGGTGATCTTCGAGCTGAACGACACCCGGGTGCCGCTGTCGATGGCCTCCCGACTCTGCGCGATCAGCTGCTGGTCGAGTGCCTTGTCCAGCGAATGGTCCTGGACGCCGGAGCAGTACAGGTCCTGGTTCATGAACGGCGATTCCGGCATCGCGAGCACCGAGCTGAGGTCGAGCTTGCCGGCCTTCGACGACCCCCAGTGCGACAGGGCCTTCGCCGTGTCGAGGGCCTCGACGTGTCCGACCGCCTCCTGCAGGGTGCGGAACCCGAGGCGCGCCAGCAGCTCTCGCACCTCTTCGGCGATGAACATGAAGAAGTTCTCCACGAACTCCGGCTTGCCGGTGAACCGCTCACGCAGCAGTGGATTCTGCGTCGCGACACCCACCGGGCAGGTGTCGAGGTGGCAGACGCGCATCATGATGCAGCCCGACACCACCAGCGGTGCGGTGGCGAAGCCGTATTCCTCGGCACCGAGCAGCGCGGCCACCACGACGTCGCGGCCGGTCTTGAGCTGTCCGTCGACCTGGACGACGATCCGGTCGCGAAGTCCGTTGAGCAGCAACGTCTGCTGGGTCTCGGCCAGGCCGATCTCCCAGGGGGCGCCGGCATGCTTCATCGACGTCAGCGGGGTCGCGCCGGTGCCGCCGTCGTGGCCGGAGATGAGCACCACGTCGGCGTGCGCCTTCGACACACCCGCGGCGACGGTGCCGACACCGACCTCGGAGACCAGTTTCACGTGAATCCGGGCCTGCGGGTTGGCGTTCTTCAGGTCGTGGATCAGCTGCGCGAGATCCTCGATCGAGTAGATGTCGTGATGCGGCGGCGGCGAGATCAGGCCAACGCCCGGCGTCGAGCCGCGCACCTCGGCGACCCACGGGTACACCTTGTGCGGCGGGAGCTGTCCGCCCTCGCCGGGCTTGGCGCCCTGGGCCATCTTGATCTGGATGTCGGTGCAGTTGGTGAGGTAGTGCGACGTCACGCCGAAGCGGCCGGACGCCACCTGCTTGATCGCGCTGCGCCGCCAGTCACCGTTCTCGTCGTGATGGAACCGTCGCGGATCCTCGCCGCCCTCACCGGAATTCGACCGGCCTTTGAGGCGGTTCATGGCGATGGCGAGGGTCTCGTGGGCCTCGGCGGAGATCGAGCCGAAGCTCATCGCGCCGGTGGAGAACCGCTTGACGATCTCGCTGGCCGGTTCGACCTTGTCGATCGGGATCGGGTCGCGGTCACCGAAATTGAAGTCGAACAGCCCGCGCAGCGACGCCATCTTGGCCGACTGGTCGTCGACGAGCTTGGTGTACTCCTTGAAGACCTTGTACTGCCCGGTGCGCGTCGAATGCTGCAGCTTGAACACGGTGTCCGGGTTGAACAGGTGGTATTCACCCTCGCGGCGCCACTGGTACTCGCCGCCGACCTCGAGTTCGCGATGCGCACGCTCGGTGGGCCGGTCGGTGAACGCCAGACGGTGCCGGGTCGCGACGTCGTCGGCGATCTCGTCGAGACCGATGCCGCCGAGCTGGCTGTTGAGACCGGTGAAGAACTCGTCGACCGTCTCCTGCGAGAGGCCGATCACCTGGAACAGCTGCGCGCCGGTGTAGGAGGCGAGGGTGGAGATGCCCATCTTCGACATCACCTTCAGCACACCCTTGCCGGCGGCCTTGATGTAGTTCTTCTTGGCCGTGGCGAAGTCGATGTCGCCGAGCGCACCGCGCTCGACCATGTCCTCGATCGACTCGAACGCCATGTACGGGTTGACCGCGGCGGCACCGAAGCCGACGAGCGCGGCCACATGGTGCACCTCACGGCAGTCACCGGACTCGACGACGAGGCCGACGCGGGTGCGCTTGCGCTCGCGCACCAGATGATGGTGCACGGCCGAGGTGAGCAGCAGCGACGGGATCGGGGCGAGCTTCTCGTCGGACTCGCGGTCGGAGAGCACGATGATCGACACGCCGTCGGCGATCGCAGCGCTCACCTTGGCCCGGATCTCGTCGAGCGCGCGGCGCAGGCCGGCGCCGCCCTCGGACACCTCGTAGAGGCCGTGGATGTGGGCGCTGCGGAAGTCCGGCAGGTCGCCGTTCTCGTCGATGTTGACCAGCTTGGCCAGGGTGTCGTTGTCCAGGACCGGTTCGGGCAGCACGATCTGGCGGCAGGATTCCGGCCCCGGGTGCAGGAGGTCGGCCTCGCGGCCGATGGTGCCGCCGATGCTGGTGACGACCTCCTCACGGATGGCGTCCAGCGGCGGGTTGGTGACCTGCGCGAACATCTGCTGGAAGTAGTCGAACAGCATCCGCGGCCGGGCCGACAGCACCGCGATCGGGGTATCGGTACCCATGGAGCCGATCGCCTCGGCGCCGGTCTTGGCCATCGGCGCCACCAGCAGGTTCATTTCCTCGGTGGTGTAACCGAACACCTGCTGGCGCAGGGTGACCCGGTCGTGGGCCATGTGCACGTGCGGCAGCGCCTCGACGTCGTCGATGTGCACGAGACCCTGGTCGAGCCACTCCTGATACGGGTGCTCGGCGGCGAGTTCGTCCTTGATCTCCTCGTCGTCGACGATGCGACCGGCGGCCGTGTCCACCAGGAACATGCGGCCCGGCTGCAGGCGCATCTTCTGCACCACGTCGGCGTGGTCGATGTCGAGCACACCGACCTCCGACGCCATCACGACGAGGCCGTCCTTGGTGACCCAGATGCGGCTGGGGCGCAGACCGTTGCGGTCGAGCACCGCACCGACGACGGTGCCGTCGGTGAAGCACACCGACGCCGGTCCGTCCCACGGCTCCATGAGCGCCGAGTGGTACTCGTAGAACGCCCGGTGCTCGGGCTTCATCGACTCGTGCCGTTCCCACGCCTCGGGGATCATCATCAGCACGGCGTGCGGCAGGCTGCGGCCACCGAGGTGCAGCAATTCGAGCACCTCGTCGAAGCGGGCGGTGTCCGACGCACCCGGGGTGCAGGTCGGGAAGATCTTCTCGGCGATGTCGCCGTCTCCGAACTGTGCCGCGTCGATCAGCGCCTCGCGGGCCCGCATCCAGTTCTCGTTGCCGGTGACGGTGTTGATCTCACCGTTGTGGGCGACGCGGCGGAACGGATGCGCCAGCGGCCACGACGGGAAGGTGTTGGTGGAGAAGCGGGAGTGCACGAGTCCGAGCGCGCTCTCCACCCGCGAATCCTGGAGATCGAGGTAGAACTCGCGCAGCTGCGGGGTGGTCAGCATGCCCTTGTAGACGAAGGTCTGACCGGACAGGCTCGGGAAGTACACGGTCTCGCGGCCGGGACCGTCGGCGCCGGCGCCCTTGGTGCCGAGTTCGGCCTGGACGCGCTTGCGCACCACGAACGCCTTGCGCTCGAGGTCCATGCCCTCCGCACCGGCGATGAACACCTGGCGGAACGTCGGCATCGCGTCGCGGGCCAGCGCCCCGAGCGAGGTCTCGTTGGTGGGCACCTCACGCCAGCCGAGCAGGGTGAGGCCCTCGGCCTCGATGATCTTCTCGACACCTTCGGTGGCCGCGCGTGCGTCCTCTGAACCCTGCGGCAGGAAGGCGATGCCCGTGGCGTAGGAACCCGGCTCGGGCAGCTCGAAGTCGACGGTCTCACGCAGGAAGCGGTCCGGGACCTGGATCATGATCCCGGCGCCGTCGCCGGTGTTCGGCTCGGCGCCGGCCGCACCACGGTGTTCGAGGTTCACCAGCGCGGTGATGGCCTTGTCCACGATGTCGCGGCTGCGACGTCCGTGCATGTCGACGACGAATGCGACACCGCAGGAGTCGTGCTCGTTGACCGGGTCATACAGCCCCACGGGGCCCGGAGCATGCTTCATAAGTTCGCCTCTGTGTGCGCGACGCTGCGCACGCATTCACCCTCGAGTGTCTGATCGCGACACTGTGACGTCTGTCCTTGCCGACGCTGCCACGGCCGGTGAGGCCCTCCCGCAATCGTTGGGCTGACCTGGGAGGTCCTACGGCCACTGGCGGCGTCCGTGTCAGCTCCGTTGCTGACGGTGCACCCGGGGTCGACTGGTCGCCCCGGCACCACCCTGCTCACGCGAAAGCATTGTCAGCCATTTTCTCACGGCAGGTGCCCGGTATCGAAATCCGGATAGCACAACTGTGATGATTTCGCAGCGTATGCAGCGCAAATGTCGCACGTGAGACGCTCACAGGGTTAGCGTCGTGATGTGAGTGTACGGACCACCGATCAGCAGTGGCGCCCGGACGGGCCCGGCTCGGTACGCGCGCGAGCCGTCAACACCTATCTCGCCCGGGTCGCCCACCCGCTGATGGTGGCGAGCATGGGTAGATCCGGACCGTCGCCGCGCCGGATCGCCGCCATGCGGCCGGGGCTGAACCGGTCGCTGGTCGCCCTGGCTCCCACGCCTGGTGGGACCCGCATCGACCCGGTGCGCGACCGTCGCACCGGGGGCGACGGTGTGCCGGCCGGACAGGTGCGCGGTGAATGGGTGAGCGCGCACGGCGGCCCACCGCGGCCCGCCACCCCCGATGACACCCGGATCATCTATTACCTGCACGGCAGCGGCTACGTCGTCTGTTCGGCGCGCACGCATCGCGGACTGGTGGCCCGGCTGTCCCGACGGACGGGATGGTCGGCGTTCAGCCTCGACTACCGGCTCGCGCCCGAACACCGATTCCCCACCGCCGGCGACGACGCCATCCGCGGCTACCACTGGCTGCTCGACCAGGGCTACCAGCCGGACCAGATCGTGGTTGCCGGCGATTCCGCCGGTGGGCATCTGGCACTCGATCTGATCGCCGACAACCATCGCCGCGGCGTCGGTCAGCCGCGCGGACTGGTGATGTTCTCCCCGCTCTATGACCCGACATTCGATCTGGCGGTCGCCAACCAGGCCCGCGGGGCCCGCGATCCGATCATCGATGCCGTTGCCGCCCAACGGATTCTGCAGCTCTACACCGGGACGACCGAGCCCGACCACCCGCGCATGCGCATCGCGCTCGACGACACGATGGCCCTCCCGCCCACACTCATCCAGGTGGGCGGACTCGAGGTGATGGGGGACGATGCACGGGCGATCGCGCGGGTGATGCGGACCGCCGGAGGCGATGTGCGCCTGCAGGAATGGCCCGGCCAGGGGCATGTGTTCCAGATGTTCGGCCGGTTGATCCCCGAATCGCGTCTCGCACTGCGCGAGGCGACGCGCTTCATGTCGACGTGTTGATGCGGATACGGCGGTGCCGGACCCGCCCGGCCTCCGACCCGTACCCCTGACGGTCGGCCGCCTCGGCGAGCCGCCGATCCAACTCGGCGCGCCAGTCCTGGTCGATCTCCGCGTCGAGGGCCTCCATCCGCGCCCGCAACGGTTCCTGCTGGTCATCGGCGCACTCTTCGGCCAACGTCTCGTAGAGCGCCCGGAGCCGGCGTTGCACCTGGATCGAGTTGTGCCCGTAGTGGCGGATCTGGTCGGTCCCGATCCCCACGTAGTCGGCCCAGGTACGCCGGTAGCCGCTGATCATCGTGAGCGTGCTGCTCTTCTCTTCCGCGGCGACCCTCGGTGCCAGCATCAACAGCAGGTCACCGGCATGATCGATCGCCTGCACCGCGCGGCTCGGGTCGTTGATGGCGGGTGACAGCGCCTTCAGCGCGACATCGGAGATCGCCTGCAACGCCGCCGCAGGGCTGACCGACGGCCGATGCGTGTCGCCGAACAGCAGGCACCCGAGCAGCGGTGCGGGCCGGACCTGCCGGGCGTCGCCGATGATCTCGAACACGCCCGCGTTGTGCGGGACGTAGTCGCCGACGCCGACGAGCAGGTCGACCCGGACGCCCCAGCGCACCGCGAGCCGCTGGATGCGGCCCAGGTTGATCGCGAGCAGCACCCGCCCCTGGGTGGGGGCATCGCGGAGCGTCACCACGAGGCTCACTGGCAGGGGATCGTCCGGCAGGGAATCGTCCGGCAGGGAATCGTCCGGCGGGGGACTGCCCGTGCTGATCGGCTGCGATCTGATCGGTTGCTTCCCAACATCGCGCGGATGATCCGGATAGAGGCGTCGCACGGCCGCACGACCCTCGGATTCGATCCAGCGCAGCAACTGGGTGGAGTTCAGGATGCTGCCGACCTTGCCGATCAGCACGATGAACTGGAATGCGCTCGCCAGGGTGAGCACGATGGCGATCGCGGTGGAGACCACCGGGGCCTCCGCCTCGTCGGCGACGGTGGTGAGGTCCACGGCCACGATCACGGTGAATGCGAACGTGGCGAGGAACAGCCCCACCGAGGCCCGCATCACCCGGTCCTGCTGCAGCATCGGGATGACGCGGATCGAGATCTGCGACGCGCCGAACTGCATTGCGAGCGTGACGGCCGTGAACACCAGGCCGGTCAACGTGGCCATCGCTCCGGCGATCACACCGAGCAGCGTCGCGGTGGTACTGGCGTCCAGTTCTCGGGATCCGAATGAATCGTCGATGCCGATGGAGATCAGGCCGGCGACGATCGCCACCGCGACCATGAACATGGGCAGCCGCCACGGCGGGTCACGCTTCAGATCGCGTTTGGTCCGACGCCAGCGGATCGCGGTGACGATCCGGTTCGGCGACGACGCCGGCGTTGCCAGACCCGGCGCGGGGGCGGCGGGACGCACCGGCTGCTCCGGGACCCCGAATCTGCCGGCCACCCACTCCTGGAACAGGATCTTCCATCGCACGACCGGCTCCCGGTATCGACGTTCCCGCGCAAGCGACTTCTGTTGTTTGCCCTGCTTCTCCCCGTACCGCCACCGCGCCCACGGGGAGCGCGGCCGGGCCACCCGCCACGCCCCGACGATCAGCAACGGCGGCAGGAACATACCCAGCAGACCGGTCCACACCTTGCCCTTGAGCAGGGTGATGACGGCCAACGCCACCACGAGAATCAGCGAGATCAGCAATCCGATGCGGGTCGACCCGTCGGTCGTCGCGCGGTACTCGTCGACCTCCGCGAACCCGATCGGCCGCAACCCGAGCAGGAACAACAGCCCGATCGCGATCGCCACGAACACCGCGTCGATCGACGTGCGCCCTTCCTCTTCCCAATACACGTCCCGTAGGTGCAGGATGAGCGCGAACTCGTCGAGCACGAGCGCGCAGCCGATGCCGAAGACGGCGGCCAGGACGCAGTTGGCGATCGGCGTCTCGAAGCTCGCCAGTGCCACGAAGCCGAACCCCGACAACAACATCGCGATCATGCCGAAGAACTCGTGATGCACGTGGACGCCGCCCGGGGTGACGTTGCCCGGCCACCAACTCACCTCGGCACGGATCATGCGGACGCTGATGCGGATGAACAGAAACGTGAGGACGAACGCGACGAGCAGGAAGAACAGCGGCAGCCGGCCCGTGTCCACGATCGCATCGTCGAACCACCGCGTCATGGTCCGACCCTACCCGGGATCGTCTACCGGATCCGGCCTCTTCACCGCTTCACGATCTTCGGTGGACCCGCAGATCTGACGGGAAATCTCCGCAAACCGGACGGGCCGCCTACCTGCACCGATCCCCGCGCGGAGCGGCCGGGCGTCGCGCTTGACAGCACACCCGACAGGCCGCACACTTGTTGCATGAGCTGCGCAGTGTTGCGTAATGCGCAACTCGGAAGCACCGAGGGTTGTGCGGCCCCGCCGCGGTCGACGTAGACCGGGGCGTGGGAACCGCATCGAGTGATCCATGTAAATCCCTGGCAGAGATTGGTATTCGCTTCCACGATGACCACCCGACTCATACCGTTCATCCGTGACCGCGCGGTCGGACAGAGCCTGCCCGCCCCCTTCTATGTCGATCAGGAGTTCTTCGATCTCGATCTCGACGAGATCTTCTCCAAGCGCTGGCTTTTCGTGGCAGCCGAGGCCGAGATCGCCGAACCCGGCGACTACGTCACCATCACCTTCGGCACCCGATCGGTCATCGTCACCCGCGACGATGCCGGACGGGTCCGCGCCCACCACAACGTGTGCCGGCACCGTGGCGCGCGGTTGCTCACCGAGTCCGGCGGCTCGACCGGCACCATCGTGTGCAGCTATCACTCGTGGACCTACGGCATGGACGGGCGGCTCCTCTACGCCGACGCACAGGCGCCCGGCTTCCAGAAGTCCTGCTACTCACTGCGTTCCGTCCACGTCCGGACGATCGCGGGCCTGGTCTTCATCTGCCTGGCCGCCGAGCCGCCCACCGACATCGACGAGGTGGCCGAGATCGTCGAGCCCTATCTGCGGCCGCATGGCCTCGCCGGCGCGAAGGTCGCCAAGCAGACCGACCTCGTCGAGGACGGCAACTGGAAGCTCGCGATGGAGAACAATCGGGAGTGCTACCACTGCGACGGGCACCCCGAACTGCTCAACGTGTTCTTCCCGACCTGGGGATACAGCGACAACGAGGCCATCCCGGGCCGGCTCCGACCGGTGTTCGCCCGGTACCGTCAGGCCACCGCCGAGCTCATCGAGATCTGGGACCGACATGGCCTCCCCTATCCGAGGATCGAGCAACTCGACACGCGTACAACCGGATTCCACATCGAGCGCGAGGCGATGGATCTCGCCGGCGAATCGTTCACGCTGGACGGCACCATCGCGTGCACCCGGCTGCTCGGCGACTTCGGCGAGAAGCGCCTCGGCCGGTTGTCGATGCACATGCAGCCCAACATGTGGCTGCACGTGACCAGCGACCACGCACTACTCTTCTCGGTCATCCCGATCGCCCCTGACAAGACGCTGGTCCGGACCACCTGGCTGGTCCACGCCGACGCCGTCGAAGGCGTCGATTACGACCTCGACCGCCTCACCTCGGTCTGGGACATCACCAATCAGCAGGACGCCGATCTGGTGGCCCTCGCACAGCAGGGCATCAGCAGCCCCGCCTACATTCCCGGCCCCTACGGTCCGTCCGAGTTCCAGGTCGAGGCGTTCATCAACTGGTACATCACGGCATTGCGGGCCAATCTCGCGATCCCTGCCGCCCCGATCACACCCACCCTGATCACCGACACCGCCGAGACCGCGTGATGACGGCCCTGCAGGAACGCCCGGAATCGGTCGGCGCCGCCACTGACGCCGCCACCGCGACGGACCACCACCTCGTGTGCGTCGACCGCGCCGATGTCACCCGCGACATCACCACCTTCACCTTCCGTGTTCTGCCGCACATGGCCCTCGACGCCGCCGGGTCCGGTTCCGGCACTGAGTCGTTGACGCTGGTTTTCCAGCCCGGACAGTTCCTCGCGTTCACCCTGCAGATCGACGGCCGGGAGGTGCAGCGCTGCTACAGCATCTCGTCACCGCCGACCCGGCCCGGGACGATCTCGATCTCGGTCAAGCGTGTCGTCGGCGGGCACGTCTCCAATTGGCTGCACGACAACATGGTGCCCGGGATGATGGTGTGGGCGTCGGGCCCGATGGGACGGTTCAGCTTTCACGCCCGGCCGGCCGACAAATACCTGTTCATCTCGGCGGGCAGCGGGATCACGCCGGTGATGTCGATGGTCCGGACCATCACCGACTCCGAGGCGCCCACCGACATCGTGTTCGTGCACAGCGCCCCGACGGTCGAGGACATCCCGTTCCGCGACGAACTCGAGGACCTCGCGCAGCGCTACCCCAACGTGAACCTCGCGTTCGCGGCGACCCGCATGCCGGTCGACGAGCTGCCCGAGTGGACGGGCCACCGCGGCCGGGTGGATCAGCAGATGCTCGCCCGGGTCTGCCCCGACCTCGGTGAGCGCGTCGTCTTCCTCTGCGGTCCCGGACGGTTCCGCAGCGGCGTGCGCAGCGCGCTCGTCGCAGCGGGTGGCGATCTGTCGCTCATCCACGAGGAGAGCTTCGGATTCAGCCTGCCGACCGCCGACGACGCCGCCGATCCCGCGGGTGTCGTCGTCGACTTCACCCGACGCTCGCGCCGCATCACCGTCGCGCCCGGGACGACCATCCTCGCGGCCGCGGCCGCCGCCGGGGTCACCCTGCCCTCGACCTGCGGCGTCGGCCTGTGCGGCTCCTGCAAGGTGACCAAGCTGTCCGGCGACGTGGTGATGAATCACCAAGGCGGCATACGCAACCGCGAGATCACCCAGGGCAAGATCCTGCTCTGCTGCTCCGAACCCCTCTCGCCCGTCGAGATCGACTTCTAGGAATGACCACGATGACCGTGCCCCATCCCGACTTCCTCTGGCACAACCCGGAGCCCGAGTCGACCTATGACGTCGTCATCGTGGGCGGTGGCGGCCACGGTCTGGCGACCGCCCACTATCTGGCCCGCAATCACGGCATCACGAATGTGGCTGTGCTGGAACGTGGTTGGCTGGCCGGCGGGAACATGGCGCGCAACACCACCCTGATCCGGTCCAACTACCTGTGGGACGAGAGCGCCGGTATCTACGAGCACTCCCTGAAATTGTGGGAGGGCCTCGAGGACGAACTCGGATATCCGATCCTGTTCAGCCAGCGCGGCGTGCTGAACCTGGCCCACACCGAACAGGACATCCGCGACAGTGTCCGGCGCGTGGAGGCCAACCGGCTCAACGGTGTCGACGCCGAGTGGCTCGACCCCAAGCAGGTCGCCGAGGTGTGCCCGATCGTCAACACGTCGGCGGACATCCGCTATCCCGTCCTCGGCGCCACCTTCCAGCCGCGCGGCGGGATCGCCAAGCACGACTACGTCGCCTGGGGTTTCGCGCGCAGCGCCACCGAGGCCGGCATCGACATCATCCAGAACTGCGAGGTGACCGGATTCGTCACCGACGGCGACCGGGTGACCGCGGTCGAGACCACCCGCGGCCGGATCGGGGCGGGCACCGTCGCGCTGTGCGCCGCCGGCCACACCTCCACCCTCACCGACCAGCTCGGCTTCCGGGTGCCCGTGCAGAGTCACCCGCTGCAGGCACTCGTCTCCGAACTGCTCGAACCCATCCACCCCACCGTCGTCATGTCGAACGCCGTGCACGTGTACGTGTCGCAGGCCCACAAGGGTGAGCTGGTGATGGGTGCCGGCGTCGACTCCTATAACGGCTACGGCCAGCGCGGCGCCTTCCACATCATCGAACGCCAGATGGCTGCCGCCGTGGAACTCTTCCCGGTGTTCGGCCGCGCCCGGCTGCTGCGCACGTGGGGCGGCATCGTCGACGTGACCCCGGACGCGTCACCCATCGTCGGCGCCACGCCGTTCGACAACCTGTACCTGAATTGTGGTTGGGGCACCGGCGGATTCAAGGCAACCCCCGGTGTCGGGTGGTGTCTCGCCCACACGATCGCCACCGGGGCGCCACACGACATCAACGCGCCCTTCACCCTCGACCGCTTCGTCACCGGCGCGCTCATCGACGAGCACGGCGCCGCAGCAGTGGCGCACTGAACCCGGAGGATCAGCCCGATGCAACTCATCGAATGTCCACATTGCGGTCGCCGCGAGGAGACCGAGTTCCAGTACGGCGCCGCCGCCGGGATCGCCTACCCGCCGGTACCGGCCGACCTCGACGACGAGGCCTGGGCGCACTACTTGTTCTTCCGCCCGAACCCCAAGGGCGTCATGACCGAACGCTGGTTCCACGGAGCCGGGTGCCGGCAGTGGTTCACCGTCGACCGCGACACCGTCACCTACCAGTTCGTCGGCACCTCCGCCGCCTCTCGTGTCCGGTCCGGCACCGACGTCCCCGATGGAGCACCATCATGACCCAGTCCTACCGCGTGCCGGCACATCGCCTGCCGGAGGGCGGCCGGATCGATCGCGACCGCACCATCGAGTTCACCTTCGACGGCACCACGTATACCGGTCACCCCGGCGACACTCTCGCGTCGGCCCTGCTGGCCAACGGAATCCGCACGATCACGACCAGCGTGAACCTCGGCCGGCCGCGCGGCATCACCGGATCGTGGGCCGAGGACGCCACCGCTCAGGTCGGCGTCGACGCCCCGTTCGTCGAGCCGATGGTCCCCGCGACCACCGTCGACCTGTGCCCGGGACTCGCCGCGCACGGTGTCCCCGGCTGGGGCAAGCTGAGCGCCGACCCCGACCCCGCGCGCTACGACTCGCTGCACCACCATCCCGACGTCCTGGTCGTCGGTGCGGGTGCGGCCGGGTTGATGGCCGCGCTGATGGCGGCGCGGGCGGGGTGCACGGTCCTGCTGGTCGACGAGCGGAGCGAACCGGGCGGCGCCACGCCGTGGGCCTCCTGGGTGCAGGGCGCGGTCGACGAGTTCGACGCGTACCCGCGGACCACCCGGCTGACCCGCACCACCGCTTTCGGCGGCTACGACGACGGGTTCGTGCTCGCCGTCGAGCGACGCACCGACCACCTCGGCACGGACGCCCCGCCACACATCTCCCGGCAGCGGGTGCATCGCATCCGGGCCCGCCGGATCGTTATCGCGACGGGCGCACATGAGCGCCCGATCGTGTTCGCCGACAACGATCTTCCCGGTGTGATGCTCGCCGGTGCGGCCGCCGACTACCTCCGCCGCTACGCGGTGCTGGCCGGTACGTCGTCGGTCGTCTTCACCGCCTGCGACTCCGCCTACGACGCGGCGTTCGCCCTCGCCACGGCGGGGATGACCGTCAGGGCGATCGTGGACGTCCGCCCCGTGGTCTCCCGCGATCTCACCGAGCGTGCACGGCACCTGGGTATCGACGTCCACACGTCCGGCATGGTGCTGCGCGCGGTCGGCGAGGGCGGCGCCGTGACCGGGGCCGAACTCTCGGCGCCCGGTCTGCCCGCCGGCACGATCGTCGACTGCGACACGCTCATCACCAGCGGCGGCTGGAATCCGGCGGTGCATCTGTGGAGTCAACTGCGCGGTGCCATCGCCTTCGATGAGCACGCCGGCGCCTTCGTGCCCACGGGCGATCTCCCGAACGTCGAGATCGTCGGTGCGGCCAACGGTTTGGTCACCACCGGCGCCTGCCTCACCGACGGTCGGCGCGGTGGACTCGCCGCACTGCGATCGCTCCGGCACACCCTGCCGGAGTACCGGGGTGTGCCGCGCGTCGACGAGCGCACCCCGGCCGCGCCCGCCGTGTGCTGGCGGGTGCCGGCCGAAGCCTCCTCGGCGACGACCTCTTTCGTCGACCTGCAGCGTGACGCGACCGTCGCCGACATCGCCCGCGCGATCGGTGCCGGGATGCGTTCGGTGGAACATGTCAAGCGTTACACCACCATCGGTACCGGCCACGACCAGGGCAAGACGTCGGGCATCGTCGCGTCCGGTATCACCGCTGAGCTACTCGGTATCGGTATCGGTGACGCCGGCACCACCACATTCCGGCCGCCGTACACTCCGGTCTCGTTCGCGGCGTTGGCCGGGCGGGATCGCGGGGCGCTGTACGACCCGGTCCGCCGGACCCCGATCCACGACTGGCACGTCGAACGTGGCGCCGTGTTCGAGGACGTCGGCCAGTGGAAGCGGCCCCGCTACTACCCGCGCGGCGGGGAGGACATGGAGTCGGCCGTGCTCCGCGAATGTGGCGCAGTCCGAGGTGGTGTCGGCATCCTCGATGGCTCCACGCTCGGGGTCATCGACGTCGCCGGGCCGGATGCACCACGGCTTCTCGACCTGCTCTACACCAACATGATGAGCAGTCTGGCCGTCGGCAAGGTGCGCTACGGCGTCATGTGTGGCCCGGACGGCATGGTGCGCGACGACGGCACCGTACTGCGCGTCGCCGACGACCGCTACACCGTGTACACCACCACCGGCAACGCCGCCGCGATCCTCGACTGGATGGAGGAGTGGCATCAGACCGAATGGCCCGAGCTGAGGGTGTGGACGACGTCGGTCACGGACCAGGTCGCCACCTTCCCGGTCGTCGGGCCGCGGTCGCGTGACGTCGTCGGCGCCGTGTTCGCCGGGTTGGACGTGTCCAACGAGGCCTTCGAGTTCATGGGCTGGCGCGACACGACGTTCGGCGCCGACGTGCCGGTGCGCATCGCGCGGATCAGCTTCTCCGGCGAACTCGCCTTCGAGGTCAACGTCGGAGCGGGCCACGCCCCGACGGTGTGGCGAGCGCTCGTGGAAGCCGGTGAACCGTACGGGATCACGCCGTACGGAACCGAGACGATGCACGTTCTGCGCGCCGAGAAGGGCTATCCGATCATCGGTCAGGACACCGACGGCACCGTCAGCCCACATGACCTCGGCATGAGTTGGGCGGTGTCCAAGAAGAAGCCCGACTTCATCGGAAAGCGATCGTTCGCCCGCGCGTCGAACACCGCCGCCGATCGCAAGCAGCTCGTCGGCCTGCTGCCCACCGACGGCTCGACACGGCTGCCGGAGGGATCACAGATCATCGATCACCGCGGCGACCGCACCCTGCCGCCACCGCCGGTCCCGATGCTCGGCCATGTCACCTCCAGCTACCGGAGCGCCGAACTCGGCCGACCCTTCGCGCTGGCCCTGGTCAAGGGCGGACAGGCGCGACTGGGCGACCGACTCGACGTCCCCATCGGCGATGTCCTGTGCGAAGTCGAGGTCACCTCAACAGTTTTCGTCGACCCGGAAGGAGCACGCCGCGATGGCTGAGATGATCGGATCCCCGATCGGTCCCCTGGACGCCTGGGCGGTGCGGTTCACCGGCCTCGCACCGGCGGTGTCGCTCGCGTCGGAGCCAATGCCGCAGGTGGTCGTCCGCACCGACAACGCCGGCGTCATCGAGGCGCTCGACCTGCCTTCGGCGTGCCGAATCCGGCGCTACCGCAACGAGACCGCCATCTGGCTCGGTCCGGATGAGTGGCTACTCACCCACGAGGGGATGGCGCCGCATGAGTGGGTTGCGGAGGTGGAGGGGCGGGTCTCGATACGCGGCTCCTTCGTCGCCGCTACTCGACCAACGAATGGGGCCTATGTGCTCGACGCCTCCGGCCAGCGCACCCGCCTGGTCCTCGGCGGCCCGCATGCGACGGCCATCCTGCGGCACGGCTGCGCGATCGATCTGTCGCCGGAGGCGTTCGGCGACAACGACGTCGCGCAGACCCTGCTGGCCCAGGCAGGCGTGATCGTGCACCGCGAACACGACCGGAACGGAACCGGTGACGGCTTCGTGCTCTACGTCCGCAGCTCGTTCGCCGAATATCTCGCGGAGTGGATCGTCGACGCCGCCACCGAGTACCTCCTCCCCCACCCGACTTCCTGAGGGACCGCCATGTCCGATGTGTTCACCCTGACCCTGCGTTGTCCGTCCCGCGCCGGGATCATGCACGCGATCAGTTCGTTCCTGTACAGCCACGGATGTGAGGTGATCGACCACCGACAGTTCGACGACCCGATCACCCACACGCTGTTCGTGCGGACGGAGTTCACGTCGGCCCGGGCGTCGACCGGGGCCGAGCTGGCCGCCGCCTTCGACTACCTGGCCAGCGGACTCGACGCCACCTACGAGGTCAGTGACCACGCGCCGCAGCGAATCCTGGTGATGGTCTCCAAGCTCGGTCACTGCCTCAACGACCTGATCTTCCGGTGGCGGGCGGGCACGCTCGGCGGCGAGCTCGTCGCGGTGGTGTCCAATCACACCGACCTGCGGGCGATGGCGGAATCGGCCGGACTGCCGTTCCACCACGTCCCGATCGCCCCGGACACCAAGTCCGACGCCGAGTCCGAGATGCTGCGTCTCGTCGACGAGTACGACGCCGACCTCGTGGTGCTCGCGCGCTACATGCAGATCCTCTCGGATCAGACCTGTGCCGCGCTGCGCGGCCGGGCGATCAACATCCACCACTCGTTTCTGCCGGGGTTCAAGGGCGCCAAGCCATATCACCAGGCACACGAGCGCGGTGTGAAGTACGTCGGCGCCACCGCCCACTACGTCACCCCCGACCTCGACGAGGGACCGATCATCGAGCAGGAGGTGATCCGCATCGATCACACCCATGATCCGCGGCGTCTCGCGACAGTCGGCAGCGATGCCGAGGCGCTCGCGCTGTCCCGCGCTGTCCGTTGGCATTCCGAACGCCGGGTGCTGATGAACGGCACCAGCACCGTCGTCTTCAGCTGAACACCACCGTTGGTCGAGTAAGCCCGCGAGGAACGAGCGAGCGCATCGAGGCCCCCAACGCAAAGGACCCACCCCATGACCACCTCCCCGAAAGTCGTCATCGTCGGCGCCGGCATCGTCGGATCGTCACTCGCCGACGAGCTGACCGCGCGTGGCTGGACCGACGTCACGGTGCTCGACCGCGGCCCGCTGTTCGCCACCGGCGGTTCGACGTCGCACGCCCCCGGACTCGTGTTCGCGACCAATCCGTCGAAAACAATGACCGAACTCGCCTCCTACACGCTGGAGAAGTTCTCGTCGCTGCACCATCCCGACGGCTGGTGCTTCAACCACGTGGGCGGGCTGGAGGTCGCGACCACCGAACGTCGCTGGAACGACCTGCACCGCAAGGCCGGTTGGGCCGCGTCGCGCGGCGTCGACCACGAGCTGCTCGGCCCGGCGGAGGTCGCCGCACTGCATCCGCTGGTGGACCCGGACACCATCCTCGGCGGCCTGCACACACCGCGCGACGGCCTCGCGAAGGCGGTGCGCGCGGTGGAGGCGCAGGCGTGGCGGGCGATGGAACGCGGTGCGACGTTCGTGGGTCACCAGGACGTCGTCGAGGTGATCGAGACCAACGGTCAAGTCCGCGGGGTCCGTACCACCACCGACGTGTTCGATGCCGACATCGTGGTGTGCTGCACCGGATTCTGGGGCCGTGAGTTCGGTCGGCGGGTGGGGTTGACCATCCCGCTGGTCCCGATGGCTCATCAGTACGCCTACACCACCCCACTGGCGTCGCGGCGCGGCACGAACTCCGCTCTCGCCGAGGCGTCGCTGCCGATCCTGCGGCACCAGGACCAGGACCTGTATTTCCGCGAGCACGGCGACCGGCTCGGCATCGGCTTCTACGGTCACCGCCCGATGCCGTCGGATGTCAACGCGCTCGATTACGATTCGACGATCTCGTCCGACGAGATGCCGTCGAAGCTCATGTTCACCCCCGACGACTTCGAGCAGGCCTGGACCGAAAGTGTCGCGCTGCTGCCCGAACTCGGCAACGGCAAGGTGGAGGACGGGTTCAACGGCATCTTCTCGTTCACCCCGGACGGGCAGTCGATCATGGGGCAGCACCGCGAACTCGGCGGCTTCTGGGTCGCCGAGGCGGTGTGGGTCACCCATTCGGCCGGCGTGGCCCGCACGATGGCCGAGTGGATGATCGACGGCACCCCGGGTGTCGACGTGCATGAGGTGGACCTCTATCGCTTCGAGAACGCGGCCTTGTCCGACGAGCACATCCTCACCACGAGCTCGCAGGCCTTCGTCGAGGTGTACGACATCATCCATCCGCACGACCAGCGTGTCGCACCCCGACAGGTCCGCACCAGCCCGTTCCACGACCGCGAGGTGGCGCTGGGTGCGGAGTTCTGGGAGGCCGGCCTGTGGGAGCGTCCGGCATGGTACGAATCCAACGCCGCGCTGCTCGAGCAGATGCTCGCCGACGGCCTGACCGTCCCCGAGCGTGACGAGTGGTCGGCGCGGAACTGGTCGGCGATCTCGGTGGCCGAGGCCGCGCACACCCGCAGCCACGTCGCCGTCTACGACATGACCCCGCTGACCCGCTACGAGCTCTCCGGGCCCGGAGCGCTCGATCTGCTCCAGCGGCTCACCACCAACAATCTCGACAAGTCGGTGGGATCGGTGACCTACACCCTGATGCTGGACGAGAGCGGCGGTGTCCGTTCGGATCTCACAGTCGCCCGGCTGGCCGATGAACTCTTCCAGATCGGCGCCAACGGTCCCGCCGACCTGGACTGGATCAGCCGCCACCTGCCCGACGACAACTCGGTGCGGCTGCGCGACATCACCGGCTCGACCTGCTGCATCGGGCTGTGGGGACCGCACGCGCGTGACGTGCTCGCGCCGTTGACCCCGGCCGACCTCACCAACGACGGCCTGCGGTACTTCCGGTCGATCTCGACGATGGTCGGTCCGGTCCCCGTCACCCTGATGCGGGTGTCGTATGTGGGTGAACTCGGCTGGGAGATCTACACGTCCGCCGAGTACGGCCGCGCCCTATGGGACATGATCTTCGCTGCCGGTGAACCGCACGGCATCATCGCGGCCGGGCGGATCGCGTTCAACAGCCTGCGCATCGAGAAGGGTTACCGGTCGGCCGGTACCGACATGACCACCGAGCACACCCCGACCGCTGCCGGACTCGATTTCGCGGTGCGGATGGGCAAGCCGAGTGACTTCATCGGGAAAGAAGCTCTGGCAGAGCGTGAGTCGACAGCGCGGCTGCGCACCGTCGCGCTGTCCGACCCGGCCGCGGTGGTGCTCGGCAAGGAGCCGGTGTCCATCGACGGTGAGGTGGTCGGGTACGTCACCAGCGCCGGTTGGTCCGCCACCGTCGGCACCTGTCTCGCCTATGCGTGGTTGCCCGCCGACGTCGCGGACGGCACGGAAGTCCAGATCGCCTACCTGACAACGTCATACACGGCAACCGTGGTGGCCGATCCCGTCGTCGACCCGGAGATGGCACGGATCAAGAAGTAGCCGCCCTTCGTGACGATCCTCCGCTAGCGCTCCGGATCTCCTCTGGGAGCGGTGGAGATCGTCACCCCCCCCCGAACCCTGAGGAGCGAGCTTGCGAGCATCACGAAGGGCCGGCCGCGTGTCGGTGTCTCCGATCCCCGTCGGCGCAGCAGGTATCGTGGGTCGGGACATGCCTGCCACCACGCCCGAACCCGACAAGGCCGCCGGGGGCGCCGTCCAATCGGTCGATCGGGCCCTGCACGTGCTCGAGATGATCGGGCGGGCGGGCACCGCCGGGGTCACCGAACTGGCCGTCGAACTCGGCGTGCACAAGTCCACGGTGTCACGGATCATCGGCTCCCTCGAGGCACGGGGTTTCGTCGAGCAGGTGCCGGACAGCCGCAAGTACCGCATCGGCTTCACCGTGGTGCGGTTGGCCGGGTCGACCACCGCGACGCTAGACCTGGCCAAGCAGGGTCAGGACATCTGCAACGCGCTGGCCGCCGACACCGGGGAGACCACCAATCTCGCGGTCCTCGGTGGCGCCGACGCCATCAATGTGGTGGAGGCCCAGGGTTCGTCGAGCGTCGCGTTGCAGACATGGGTCGGACAGTCGACACCCGCGCATGCGACCTCGTCGGGCAAGGCCCTGCTGAGCGGTCTCACAGCGGACGAGCTGCGCGCGACGATGCCCGCCCGGCTGCGGGCGTTCACCGAGAACACCATCACCAGCCTGTCGGCGCTCACTGCGAACCTCGACATCGTCCGGGAGCGGGGATGGGCGATGGCCGAGGAGGAACTCGAGGTCGGTCTCATCGCGGTGGCCGCGCCGATCCGAGACCACACCGGCCGGGTCGTGTCCTCACTGAGCATCTCCGGCCCGCGGTACCGCTTCGCTCCGGAGGACGCACCGCAGGTCGCAGCGAAGGTGATGCGTGCCGCCACCGAGCTGAACGAACGGTTCGGGTACTACGGCTGACGCCCGACCTCACCGACCCGCTCGGCGAGCTGCTCGGTGAGTTCCTCCGCATACGCCAACTGTCGCGCCAGTTTTCGGCACGCGTCGCGGGCCCGTTCACCGAACTCCTCGAGCGTGTCGCATGCCGCGGCCTTCGCCTCGGCGGTGGCGTCCGGGTCGTCGAGCATCTCCTCGGCGTCGAGCAGTCGCCGCATGTCGTCGAGGCTGAACCCGGTGGGTTTCATCCGGCGGATCACCAGCAGCCGATCGATGTCGCCCGGCGTGTAGAGGCGGAACCCCCCCGCCGAACGGGCGGACGGCGTGACCAGACCGACCTCGTCGTAGTGCCGGATCGTCTTGATGGACAACTCGGTTCGGCTGGCCACCTCGCCGATCTGCAGCAGCTCTGTATGCACCGGCTCGACCGGCCCCTGTTCAGTGTCCACCGGCGAGGTGTCCGCTCAGACGTTCGTGGCGGTCGGCGCTGTGGCCGTCGAGTCCGACGATGGTCGCCGTCTTTCCCTTCGCCGCGTACTTGGTCGTGACGGCATCGAGCGTGGCAACGGTCGATGCATCCCAGATGTGTGCGTCGCTCATGTCGATCACCACGTTCTCCGGGTCACCGACGTAGTCGAACTGATAGACGAGGTCGTTGCTGGATGCGAAGAACAGTTCGCCACGAACCGCGTAGACGCGGGTGTCCTCGTCGGGATGTGCGACGTCGACCACCTCGGTCAGGTGCGCCACCCGCCGCGCGAACAACACCATCGCGGTGATCACGCCGACGATGACACCGTAGGCCAGGTTGTGCGTGACCACGGTGACCACCACCGTGGCGAGCATGACGGCGATCTCGCTCTTCGGCATGCGGCGCAACGTCTTCGGGTTGATGCTGTGCCAGTCGAAGGTAGCCACCGACACCATGATCATCACCGCGACGAGCGCGGCCATCGGGATCATCGCCACCACATCGCCGAGGCCGACGACCAGGATCAGCAGGAACACGCCGGCCAGGAAGGTGGAGATGCGGGTGCGGGCGCCGGACGACTTCACGTTGATCATCGTCTGGCCGATCATCGCGCACCCACCCATGCCGCCGAAGAAGCCGGTGACGATGTTGGCGACACCCTGCCCCACCGCTTCCCGGGACTTGTCCGAATGCGTGTCGGTGATGTCATCGACGAGTTTCGCGGTCATCAGCGACTCGAGCAACCCGACCAGCGCCATCGTGAACGCGAACGGCGCGATGATGGTCAGGGTGTCCCAGGTGAACGGCACGTCGGGGATCAGCCATGCCGGCAGGCTGTCGGGCAGTTCGCCCTCGTCGCCGACGTTGGGCACCGACAATCCGGCGACCAATGTGACCGCGGTCAGCAGCACGATCGCCACCAGCGGTGCGGGGATGACGCTGGTGATCCGTGGCAGCAGCACGATGATGGCGATCCCGACGGCCACCATCGGGTACACCAGCCAGGGCACCCCGAGCAGGTGCGGAAGTTGCGCGGTGAAGATGAGAATGGCCAGCGCGTTGACGAACCCGACCATCACGCTGCGCGGGATGAACCGCATGAGCTTCGCGACGCCGAGGCCGCCGAGGACCATCTGGAAGATGCCGGCGAGGATCACGGCCGCGATCAGGTAGTCGAGCCCGTGGCTGGCCACCAACGGCGCGACGACGAGTGCGACCGCACCGGTTGCGGCCGAGATCATCGCGGGCCGACCGCCGACGACGGCGATGGTGACCGCCATCGTGAACGACGCGAACAGGCCGACGCGCGGGTCGACCCCGGCGATGATGGAGAACGAGATAGCCTCAGGGATCAGCGCGAGCGCCACGACCAGGCCGGCGAGGACCTCGGTGCGCAGACGGCGCGGCGACCGAAGCGCGGCGAGCACCGACTGCTCGTGCTGAGGGGTGGTGGGGGTCGACACGAGCGGCGACTCTACCCTCCAGAGAGGGTAGAGTTTCAACTCGTCAGCCGGAGATGTGGTGCGCGCCACTATCTCCGGCAACGACGAACTCGCGGAACCGTTCCGCCGCGGCCGACAGCGGTCGGGGACGAAACCAGGTCAGTCCGATCTCGCGGGACTCGCCGAGCAGGGGTATCAGCGCGACCTCGGGGCTGCGGACCGAGTCGTCGACGGGCACAACCCCGATGCCCAGGCCCGCGCCGACAAGTCCCGTGATGGTGGCCAGCTCGGCGGATTCGAAGGCGATGGTCGGCGCGATATCGGCTGCGGCACACAGTTCGTCGACGATGCGGCGCATGCCGAACCCGTGTTGCATGACGATGAAGTCCTCGTCGGCCGCCTCCGCGAGACCGATGGCGGCGCGGCCGGCGAATCGGTGATCAGAAGGCACGACGAGCGCGAGATCCTGCTGCGCGATCGCGAACCACGCCATGTCCGTGCGCATCGGCCGGGGTGACACGATCGCCAGATCGGCATCACCATCGGCGACGTGATCGACGACCGTCGCCGCCGCATGCTGGGTCAGCGAGAACCGTGCGCCCGGATCGACCTCCCGGAACCGTCTGATCAGGCCCGGAACCATGGACACCCCGAAGGAATGCAGGAAGGCCAGCCGCACGGGGCCGCTGGCCGGCTGCCTCAGGTCCTCGATCTCCCGGCGCGCGATGTCGAGCTGGACACGCGCACGTCGGGTCCGCTCGAGGTAGACCTGCCCGAATCGGTTGAGGACGAGTCGACGGCCGTGCCGATCGAAGAGCGCGACGCCGAGGTCGCGTTCGAGTCGGGCGACGAATCGGGACAGGGTCGGCTGGGACACGTGGAGCTGCTCGCCGGCCGCGGTGAGGTTCTGAGCTTCGGCGATCGCGATGAACCAGTCCAGTTCGTCGTGCACCTTGGCAACTCTAGCTGCGTTTATTCATAGATGAATGAATCTCTGGAACTCCATTCATTTTGCGCAATAGCGCAACGGTGTTTGGCTGAACACGATGACCGCGACCGCCCCCATCTCTACCGCCACCCGCCACACGCTCGGCTCGCCCGGCTATCGGCGGGCCACCATCGCGCTGTTCGCGGCCGGCATGACGACGTTCATGGCTTTGTATTACGTGCAGGCGCTGCTGCCGCAGTTGTCCGACCACTTCGGCGTCTCCCCCACCTCGGCGGCGTTGTCGGTGTCGCTCACCACCGGTTTCCTCGCAGTCGCGATCATCCCGGCCAGCGTTCTGTCGGAGCGGTTCGGCCGGGTGCGGGTCATGGTGATCTCCGCGCTGGCCGCATCGATCGTCGGCGTCGCGCTGCCGTGGGCACCAACCGTCGAGGTGCTGCTCGCCGGGCGCGCACTGCAGGGAGTGCTGTGCGCGGGCGTGCCCGCGGTGGCGATGGCGTATCTCGCCGAGGAGGTCGACGGCGCCTCGCTCGGAACAGCGATGGGCCGCTACGTCGCGGGCACCACCATCGGCGGTCTGACCGGTCGCCTGATCCCAGGGATCGCGGTCGACGTCGTGGCGTGGCAGTGGGCGATGCAGATCGCCTGCCTGGTGTCGTTGGCGTTCGCGATCATGTTCTGGCGCACGATCCCCGCGTCGCAGTTCTTCACGCCGCGGCGTATCTCACCGGCGACCACGCTCCGCAACCTGCTCACCCACCTGCGCGACCCGGGACTGTGGCCGCTGTTCGTGCTCGGGTTCGTGTTGATGGGCGGCTTCGTCACCGTCTACAACTTCGTCGGCTATCGGCTGCTCCGGGAACCGTTCTCGCTCAGTGAGGCTGTCGTCGCGACCGTGTTCGTGATGTATCTGGCCGGAACGTTCTCCTCCACCTACGCCGGCCGGATGGCCGACCGCCTCGGTCGGCGTCCGGTGCTCGTCGTCGCCGTGTCGACGATGCTGGGCGGTCTCGCACTGACGTTGCCCGAGCAACTTCCGCTCGTGCTGGTCGGCATGCTGCTGTTCACCGGCGGATTCTTCGCCGCCCACTCCGTGGCCAGCGGCTGGGTGTCCGCGCGCGCCACCGAGCATCGCGCCGAGGCGTCGTCGCTCTACCTGTTCCACTACTACCTCGGCAGTTCGGTGGTCGGCGCGCTCGGCGGACTGGCCTTCTCCGCGTTCGGCTGGGCAGGTGTCGTCGCCGCGGTGGCCGTCCTCGTGGTGATCGGATTGGGGCTCGCGGTACTGGGTCGACGCTGATGGCGACGAGGTTCAGAACGGCGGTGGATTCTGCTCGTTCCATCGGTCCATCGCCCGCTTGTCGGCACGTTTGACCGCCGCACCTCGCTGGGTCCGGATGGTGTCGATGCGTTGTCGGGCGGGGTCGTCGGGTGGTCTCGTTGCTCGGGTCAACGATCCGAACAGGTCTCGGCCGGTGAACGCGTTGCCCAGATAGGTGTGGCCGGTGGGTGATTGGAAGAACACCTCGCCGAGAGGATCCTGATAATCGCGCCACCCGGCGGCGAAGGTCTTGATCCGGTGATAAAAACGGCACAGCGGCTTCAGGTTTCGAGGGTCTGTTGGGCCGCCGTCAGCGTGCGGGACGGAGTGGTCGACGTCGGCGTGGAACGCCCGGTTGTTGCAACCGGGGAAGCTACAGCACGATTCGCCGGAGCGGATGAGGTCGGCAACCTTCTTGCTCGGTGCGTAGCGGTCGACCTGTGCGGTGTTCGCGGAGTCGGGGTTCACGTAGCAACGCTGCGCCTCCGAGACGAGTGCCCGCGCGGTGTCGGCATCGATGACGCCCTGGCCGTCGAGGAACGCCGGGTCGTCGTCATGGCCGAGCAGGGTGCTCAGGTTGACGACGATGTGAAATGTTGGACGCGGGGCCACCTGATCGGAGGTGGTAGTGCTTTCCGGTTCGGCCGGAACAGGTTCGGCACCTTCTGCGTCGGCCTCGTCGTCGTCGGAGCATGCCTCACAGCGGCAGGTGAGGGCGGTGGAACCGTTGGCCAGGGCGACGAGCGCGTCGGCGCGGCGTTGCGCGGCTGTCCGGGGATCAGCGTTGTGGACAGAGGCGGCCATCGCATTGAGTCGGGCGTCGACGGCGGCGGCCTGTTCTGCCGGTAGGGCACCACCGATGCGGGCCTGACCGGGTGTGTGGCGGTCGGGTCGGACGCTGATGTTCCGGTCCTTGTCGACGACTTCACGACGCCGCCGGGTGGCGGCAGGGTCGATCTTGGCGATGAGTTTGTCGATCATTGCGAGGAAGCGGGTCATCGACATCGGCTCGCGGGTCTCGATCGCCTCGGCGATGAGCTTGTCGAGCAGATCCAGGTTCTCGGGTGTGCAGAGACTGGTGCGGCGCACGATCGCGAGAAACCGGGGAAGGTCGATGCGGCCTGCGCCGAGGGTGGCACCGGTGAACGGCAACTGGTGGCGCAGGACACTGCCGGCTTCGATGAACTCACGGGCGCGTGCCGGTGGGACAGTCAGGGCCGCACCGACTTCCGCGACAGCCTGCTCGAGCCCGTTGGGGCCGTACTGGGCGCGCGGGTCCTCACCGGCGGCGGCACGCGTAGCCAGGCGTTCGAGGTCGGCCAGGGAGGTCGATTCCTCGCCGAGCGCGGCGGCCAGGCGGACGAGGTGGTCTTGCTCGCGTTCCTCGTGGATGAGGCTGGCGGCCTGCAGCATTCGATAGTCGGACGCCGCGCGCACTGCGTTCGTGTGAGCACCTCGATCAGTTCGGTCGCCGAGTGCTGCTCATCCTCGCCCATCTGGGCCAGCGGACGCGCGGTCGATTGCATGAGTTCAAGGTATCGGTAGGGTCTGACAACTTTCGTCGCACAGATCAGGGCCCGGTTGCTTGTGGACAACCCTCCCGCGGGCGTTGCGTTCGGGGCGTGGTGACACTGAAAATTTCAGTTATGGGTCACCGGGTCTCGATACGCCACTCGCTGCCGCTCGCGACTACTCGACCACCGAGAAGAGGCAGATCAGGGCCCGGCTGCTTGTGGACAACCGTCCGCGGGCGTTGCGTTCGGGGCGTGGTGACACTGGAGTTTCGTTTATGAGTCACCGGGCCTCGATACGTCACTCGCTGCCACTCGCGACTACTCGACCACCGAGAAGAGCCAGATCGGCAGCCGGCTGCTTGTGGACAACCGGCCCCGGGGGCGTTGGGTTCGGGGCGTGGTGACGTCGGAGATTCGTTTACGGGTCACCGGGTCTCGATACGTCACTCGCTGCCACTCGCGACTACTCGACCAGCGAGCAGAGCGCAGATCAGGAGCCGGTTGGTTGTGGCTAAACGGGAGGTGGTCGGTGCGGCTCGCGTCGGTCCGAGCATGATCGACCCATGAGCACAATCGTCTTCGTCCATGCGCACCCCGACGACGAGGCCACCGGCACGGCCGGAACCATGATCCGCGCGTCGCGGGAGGGGCACCGTGTGGTCGTTGTGTACTGCACGGATGGGGACCCGGGTGATGTGCCCGATGATCTGGCGCCGGGCGAGACGGTGGTGAGTCGTCGCAGCGGTGAGGCGGAGGCCTCGGCGCTCATCACCGGAACCGCGCGCGTGGCCTGGCTGGGATACGCGGACTCGGGGATGACCGGCTGGGCGCGAAACAACACCGACGGGGTCTTCTCGCGCGCCGACGTCGGCGAGGCGGCACGCCGGCTGGCCGACATCCTCGACGAGGAGGACGCGGATGTCGTCGTCGGCTATGACTGGCACGGCGGTTACGGCCACCCCGATCACATCATGTTGCACCGGACCACCCTTGCCGCAGCCGATCTCGCGGCGAAGCGGCCCCGCTACCTTGAGGTGACGATGAACCGGGATCTGATGAGGCAGCTGTTCACGCTCGCCAAAGAAATGGGTATGGACGAGGGATTCGACCCGGACACCCGCGGCGACGACGGGAACCCGATCGGTACCCCCGAGGCCGACCTGCACTGGGCCGTCGACCTCGGCGACGACGTGACGGCAAAGCGCGAGGCACTCGCCTGCCACGCCAGTCAGAGCGACGTCAAAGAGATGCTCGCGATTCCGGTCGAGGTGTTCCCGTTCGCGTTCGGCACCGAGCACTACATCGAGCCGGGCCGCCCGCCAGGGATGGTGCGGGGTTGGTGGCTGGACGATGTGGAGCGTGGAATACTGCCGTGAAGTTCGATTCGCGCGAGGAGAGATCGACAATGGATTACGACGAAGTGATTCTCGGGCGCCGCAGCATCCGCGGGTTCACGCCCGACCCGGTCCCACGGGAACTGATCGAGGAGATCCTCGCACTCGCGATGCGCGCCCCGTCGTCGATGAATACACAGCCCTGGAACTTTCATGTGATCACGGGAGAACCCCTCGATCGCATCCGGGCGGGGAACACCGAGCGCAACCTCGCCGGTGTGCCACATTCACGGGAGTTCCGGACTGGCGCGGAGAAGTTCACCGGTACGCATCGTGAGCGCCAGGTCCAGGTTGCGAAGCAACTGTTCGGCGCGATGGGCATCGCCCGCGACAACACGGAGAAGCGGCACGACTGGGTGCTGCGGGGATTCCGTCAGTTCGATGCTCCGGTGTGTGTGATCGTGACCTACGACCGCATCCTCGACGGCAGCGACGACACACCCTTCGATTGCGGTGCGGTCTCCACCGCTCTGGTCAACGCGGCGTGGTCCCGCGGCCTGGGGGCGGTGATCAACAGTCAGGGCATCATGCAGTCGCCCGTCGTGCGAGAACATGCCGGCATCCCGGACGACCAGGTGATCATGAAGAGCATCGCGTTGGGCTGGCCGGATCACTCCTTCCCGGCCAATGCGGTTGTCTCCGAACGTAAGACGGTCGAGGAAGCCGCCACCTTCGTGGGATTCGAACACTAGTCGGGTTCGAACCCTAGATTCCGACGGCGGCCCCGGTCAATGGCGGTGACGCCGCCAGGATCTCGTTCTCGTCATCGCTGAAAGCCCGTGCACGCGAGAGAAAACGAACACCCTCGGGCGCCTCGAGACTGAATCCGGCACCCCGTCCCTTGACGACGTCGAGGATCAGTTGGGTGTGCTTCCACAGTTCGAACTGGTCGCCGTTGATCCACACCCGCACCGCGGGAAGGGGTTCCGCCAGTTCGATTTCTCCGACGAGCACGTCGCGTTGACCGACGCGATACTCGCCGACCGGATAGCACATGGGGGCGGAGCCGTCACAGCATCCACCGGATTGGTGGATCATGAGTCCGCCGTGGAGCTCCGACAGCTTGGTCAGGAGCTCCACGGCGGTGTCTGTGGCGACCACCCGATCAGGAACCTGCTGGTCCGACACGGGTTTTCACCTCTGCTTTCTGGTTGTGGCCCTTCGTGACGCTCGGCTAGCGCCTCGCTCCTCAGGGACCGGGGACTCAGATCAGAAGAAGCCCTTGGCACTCTGAGCGTAACCAACCAGCAGGTTCTTCGTCTGCTGATAGTGCTCGAGCATCATCAGGTGGGTTTCGCGACCGATGCCCGACTGCTTGTAACCACCGAAGGCGGCGTGGGCCGGGTAGTCGTGGTAGGTGTTCGTCCACACGCGTCCCGCCTGGATCTCGCGACCGGCACGGTAGGCGGTGGCACCGTCGCGGCTCCACACGCCCGCGCCGAGCCCGTAGAGGGTGTCGTTGGCGATGTGGATGGCGTCCGCGTAATCGGAGAAGGTCGTGACCGCGAGCACCGGCCCGAAGATCTCCTCCTGGAAGATGCGCATCTTGTTGTGCCCGTCGAAGACGGTGGGCTTGATGTAGTAGCCGCCCGACAGATCGCCGCCGAGGTCGGCGGGCTCACCACCGATGAGCACCTTCGCGCCTTCTTCCTGGCCAATGGTGAGGTAGGAGCTGATCTTCTCGAACTGGTCGTTGGACGCCTGCGCACCCATCATCGTGTCGGTGTCGAGGGGGTTGCCCTGCTTGATCTGGCTGACCCGATCGACGGCCTTGGCGATGAAGTCGTCGTAGATGTTCTCCTGGATGAGCGCGCGGCTCGGGCAGGTGCAGACCTCGCCCTGGTTGAGCGCGAACATCGAGAAGCCTTCCAGCGCACGGTCGAGGAAGCCGTCGTCGGCGCTCATCACGTCGGAGAAGAAGATGTTCGGGCTCTTGCCGCCGAGTTCGAGGGTGACCGGGATGAGGTTCTCCGAGGCGTACTGCATGATCAGGCGGCCGGTGGTCGTTTCACCGGTGAACGCGATCTTGCGGATGCGGTTGCTCGACGCGAGCGGCTTGCCGGCCTCCACACCGAAGCCGTTGACCACGTTGAGCACACCCGCGGGCAGCAGATCCGAGATGAGGCTCATCAGGTAGAGGATCGACGCGGGGGTCTGCTCGGCGGGCTTGAGCACCACGGCGTTGCCGGCGGCGAGCGCGGGGGCCAGCTTCCACACGGCCATCAGGATGGGGAAGTTCCACGGGATGATCTGTCCGACAACGCCGAGCGGCTCGTGGAAGTGGTAGGCGACGGTGTCCTCGTCGACCTCGGAGATCGAACCCTCCTGGGCGCGCAGCGCACCGGCGAAGTAGCGGAAGTGGTCGATCGCCAAGGGGATGTCGGCGGCCAGGGTCTCACGGACGGCCTTGCCGTTGTCCCAGGTCTCGGCGACGGCGAGCTTCTCCAGGTTCTCTTCCATGCGATCGGCGATGCGCAGCAGCGTCAGTGACCGTTCGGCGACCGGCACCTTGCCCCACTGCGGTGCGGCCTTGTGTGCGGCGTCCAGCGCCAGTTCGATGTCCTCGGCGGTGGACCGCGCGACCTCGCAGAACGTCTTGCCGTCGACCGGGGAGGGATTCTCGAAGTACTGTCCCTTCACCGGCGGCGTCCACTGGCCGCCGATCCAGTTGTCGTAGCGGGACTCGAAGCTCATCACCGATCCCTCGGCTCCGGGCTTTGCGAAGACGGTCATCTCGTACTCCTCAGGTGGTTCCAATGTCGTGGTTCCAGGTGTCACGTGCGCCACTAGGGGTGGCTGAAGTGATCGGGTGCACACGGTAGGAGTGAGTGCGTTGCACCTGCGTTGCAGGACGTGCAACGATGCCGAACCGCAGGTCAGACGGACCGAGCGATGCGTTGCACACCTTCGATAACGAGTTCTGGAGCGCATCCCACGTTCATTCGGGCGAAGCCGCGGCCCTGCTCGCCGAACGCCGGCCCCGAATGCAGCGCGAGGCGTCCACGCTCCAGGATCGGTGCCGCTGGGTCGTCGCCGAGGCCGAGCGCGCGGAAGTCGAGCCACGCCAGGTACGACGCGGTCGGTCGGTGCAGCACCACCTCGGGCACCTCGTCGTCGAGCACCTGCCCGAGGATGTCGAGATTCTCCACGATTCGGTCGACAGTGGAGAAGAGCCAGTCGTCGCCGCCGGTGAACGCCGCTTCGGTGGCCGCCCGTCCGAGGATGCTCGTCCGGAATCCGACCTCGGCGGGCTGGCGATCGAGCAGCGCGCGGGTGCGGTCGGATGCCGCGACCATGAGCGCGCACTTGGCGCCCGCGATGTTGAAGCCCTTGCTGGCCGAATGGGCCGCGATGCCGACCTCGCGCGCGGTGTCCCCGACGGACAGGAACGGGACGAACGTCGGTTCGAAGTGGTGGATCAGGGGTGCGTGGATCTCGTCGCTGACCACGACGGCGTCGTGTTCGGCCGCCAACTCGGCCAACGCGACGAGGTGCTCGCGTGGGTGCGCGAGGCCGAGCGGGTTGTGCGGATGACACAGCAGCACGGCGCGGGCCCCCGCACGCAACGCCGATTCGATCCCGCCGAGATCGAGGGTCCAGCGGGTGCGGTCGAGCTGCAGCGGCACCTCCGCGACACGTCCGCCCGCCTCCGGGATCAGTTCGAAGAACGGCGGGTAGACGGGCGGCGTGATGACCACCGGGTCGCCCGGTTCGATCGCCACCCGCAACGCCTCGACGATGACCACGCTGACGTCGGTCGTGAGGCGGACATCGGCCGGATCGACGGTCCACGCCCAGTGCCGATCGGCGAACCCGCTGAACGCGGTGCCGACCCCTCCCGGGCCATCGCAGTATCCGATGTCGGACGTCTGGACCTGCTCGAGCATCGCCTCCGTGACGACCGGCGCGAGGTCGAAATCCATCTCGGCGACGAACATGGGGAGCACGTCGTCGGGGTAGGTGCTCCACTTCGCACTGGTTCGTCGGCGCAGGGCGGCGAGGTCAGGGGCGTGAGGGATCACGAATCCCTGCTTACCATCATCGATTCCGCGAGGCGTGCCCACTCGATGCGAAACAGCGCCCACTCGACGAGAAACGGCACCCAGTCGACGGGACCGAATCGGACAGTGACGCTCCGACAATCCTTCGGCAGACTGGCGTCATGACCTTCACCGCACGCGATTTCCCTGTCCGCATCGGCGTCCAGCTCCAGCCGCAGCACGCTCCCGAGTACTCGATGATCCGCGACGCCGTGCGCCGCGCCGAGGATCTGGGCGTCGATGTCGCCTTCAACTGGGACCATTTCTACCCGCTGTACGGCAATCCGGACGGCGAGCACTTCGAGTGCTGGACCATGCTCGGCGCCTGGGCGGAACAGACCAGCCGCGTCGAGATCGGCGCGCTGGTGACCTGCAATTCCTACCGCAACCCGGAACTGCTGGCCGATATGGCCCGCACGGTCGACCACATGTCGGACGGCCGTCTCATTCTCGGTATCGGCTCAGGCTGGTTCGAGAAGGACTACGACGAATACGGCTACGAGTTCGGCACGGCCGGCAGCCGCCTGAACGACCTGGGCGCCGCCCTGCCGCGGATCTCCGATCGCCTCGGCAAGCTGAATCCGCAGCCGACCCGCGACATCCCGGTACTGATCGGTGGCGGCGGGGAGAAGAAGACGTTGCGCCACGTCGCCGAGCACGGGAACATCTGGCACTACTTCGTGGATGTGCCCAGCTACGAACGTAAGTCGGGCATCCTCGCCGACCACTGCGCATCGGTGGGCCGTGACCCGTCGACCATCGAACACTCGGCGGGTTTGCAGGCCCGGACCGTCGACGACGCGCTGACCGAGGCGGAAGAACTGGTCAAGGCCGGTATCTCCCTCATCACGGTCGGCGCGTCGGGTCCGAAGTACGACCTGACCGTGCTGGAAGCGGTCTGCAAGTGGCGCGACAACCACAACTGAGCACCGACCCGAACTGACGAACGGCTGACACGGCGGGCGGCGGCACGCGGGACCGCCCGCCGATGGCGGATACATTGGGACGCATGCTTGCCGCCGCCACGCACACCTGTCGGTTGGGCCCGACCCGCGTCGTCCTCGGCCTGGCCGCTCTCGTCCTCGGTGTTGTCGCGCTGCTCGGATCCACCCCGGCGCACGCGGAACCACCGTCGCGCCTGCCGACGCAGGTCGTGGACTCCGCCAATGTGCTGACCACCACGCAGCGCACGGACCTCCAGGAGTCGACCGACCAGCTCTACACCGACCACGACGTGATGCTGTGGGTGGTCTACGTCCGCGACTTCGACGGCATGTCCGCCGAGCAGTGGGCGGCGCAGACCGCCGCGACCAGCGACCTCGGCGACCGCGACGTGCTGCTCACCGTCGCCACCGAGGACCGCGGCTACTACTTCGACGCCCCCGAGGAGATCGACGGTCTCGACCAGGAGGCACTCGACGAGATCGCCCGCGACGACATCGTGCCGGCGCTGCGCGACAGCGACTGGGCCGGCGCCGGCGAGGCTGCCGTGAACGGCATCAACTCCGCGATGACGCCATCGAACGCGGGCCTCTACACCGCGCTGGCTGTCGGTGGGGTCGTCGTGGTGGGCGGCGGTGCCGCGCTGCTGTATCGCCGGCGGCGCAAGCAACAGCGCATCGAATCCGGCCTCGAGGCGATGCGGGAGCAGGAGCTGACCGGCGACGAACTGGTCGAGCAGCCGCTCGACGTCCTCGACCCGTGGTCGCGTGAGGTGCTGACCGACACCGACAACGCGATCCGGACCAGCGAGGAGGAGCTGCAGCTCGCCATCGGCGAGTTCGGTGAGACCGAGACGGCGCCCTTCACCGAGGCGCTGACGGCGGCGAAGCAGGGATTGGCGGAGTCGTTCGCGGTGCGTCAGCGACTCGACGACGCCATCCCCGAGACCCCCGACGAACAGCGCGCGATGCTGGTGCAGATCATCACCACCTGCACCGACGTCGACGCGGCGCTCGACGCGCAGGTGGAGAACTTCGACGCGATGCGTAATCTGCTCATCAACGCCGACACCCGGCTCGACGAGCTCACCCGCAAGCTCGTCGCCGCACGCGCCCGGATGGAACGGTCACAGACCAAGCTCGACACGTTGATCGGCAAGCACGGTGAGACGGTGTTGGTGTCGATCGCCGACAACGTCGATCTGGCGCGTGACGAGATCGAGTTCGCCGAGCACAGCGCCGACCAGGGCCGCGAGGCGGTGTCCGCACCGGCAGGTGAACAGGGTCCTGCGGTGGCCGCGATCCGCTCCGCGGAGGGCGCGTTGGATCAGGCGAACAAACTGCTCGACGCGATCGACAACGCGGAAGGCAACATCGCGGCCGCGAACACGCGGATGCCGGCTCTGATCGACGAGGTCGACGGCGAACTCACCGAGGCGCAGGCGCTGGCCGGCGACGGCGGGCCGGCGCTGGCCACGGCCGTCGAGAGGGCCACCGCGGCGCTGTCGGCGGCGCGGACCGGCTTCGACGACGACCCGCTCGGCACGTTCACCGCGCTGGTGGATGCCGACGCCGACCTCGACGATGCGCTGGACGCCGCGCGCGCCACCTCGGCCGAGCGGCAACGGCGTTCGGAGCTCGTCAACGCCGCGGTCACCTCCGCGCAGGCGAAGATCTCGACCGCGAGCGATTTCATCTCGACCCGCCGCGGAGCGATCCAGTCCGTCGCCCGCACGCGACTGGCCGAGGCGCAGCGGCTGCTGGCCGAGGCCACGGAGTCCGCCCAGGCCGATCCGACCGGGGCGGCACAGAGCGCCCGCCGGGCCGGCTATCTCGCCGACCAGGCCTTGATGGCCGCCCAGGGCGACGTCGTGCAGTGGCACCAGAGTCAGCCGCCGCAGTCGACACCGTCGGTGGGCGGTGCGGTCCTCGGCGGCATCCTCGTCGACAGTTTCCTGCGCGGCACCCGCGGTGGCGGTCGCGGTTGGGGTGGCGGATTCGGCGGCGGCTACGGCAGCGGCGGCCGCAGCCCCGGCTCCTTCGGCGGGTCGGGCAGTTCCGGGCGGATCGGGGTCGGCGGGCGGTTCTGAGACCACCCGTCCGACCCCCGGACACCTACTTGCGCGAGGTCCTCCGCAACCGGGTGTTGACGAATTCGCCCATGCCCCAACGCCCGAGCTCGCGTCCGTAGCCGGACCGCTTCACACCGCCGAAGGGCAGGCCCGGCAGCGTGGTGCCGTGCTCGTTGACGTAGGCCATGCCCACCTCGAGCCGGTCGGCCACCTGCTTCGCCTTGTCGAGGTCGGTGCTCCACACCGAACCGCTCAGCCCGAACCCGACGTCGTTGGCGAGTTCGACGGCCTCGTCGATCGCGGACACCCGGTAGACCATGCCGACCGGCCCGAAGATCTCCTCGGAGTAGGCATCCATCTCCTTCGTGATGCCGGTGAGCACGGTCGGTGCGTAGAACGCGCCGTCACGATCGAGCTTCTTTCCGCCCGTGTGCAGCGTGGCGCCCTGTTCGACCGCCTTGTCGACCTGGTCGGCCACGCCGTCGCGCGCCGAGATCGACGACAGCGGCCCCATGTCGGTGCCCGGGTCGGCCGGGTCGCCGACCGTGACTGATTCGAACTGGCCGACAAGGGCTTCCACGAAGTCGTCGTAGAGGTCGTCGAGCACGATGAAGCGCTTCGGCGAGTTGCACGCCTGACCGGAGTTGGACAGTCGTGCCTTCGCGGCGATCGTCGCCGTCCGTGACATGTCCTCGGTGTCGAGGAGGAGGAACGGGTCCGAGCCGCCCAACTCCAGGACCGATTTCTTGAGGTTCTCCGCGGCGGTCTTCGCCACGGCCGCACCTGCGCCTTCGCTGCCTGTCAACGAGACGCCGTGCACCGCCGGGTCGGCGATGAGGTCGGCGACCTGGTCGTTGGAGGCGAAGACGTTGACGTAGACGTCCTCGGGTACGCCTGCCTCGTGCAGGATCTCGGCCATCAGCTGCGACGAGGCGGCACAGATCGCCGCATGCTTGAGGATGATCGAGTTCCCCACCATGAGATTGGGCGCGACGAACCGCACCACCTGGTAATAGGGATAGTTCCACGGCATGACACCGACCAGCGGACCGACCGGTCGCCGCTGCACGATGGACTCCTCGGCGCCCTGCGGGTCGAGGGTCTCGGTCTCGAGCAGCTCGGGCCCATGCTCGGCGTACCAGCGGTAGATGTCGGCCGCGAGTTGGACCTCACCGTCGGCTTCCGCCTTGGGTTTGCCCATCTCCGTGGTGATCACCGCCGACAGTTCCTCGGCACGCTTCTCGTACAGCTCTGCGGTACGCGCCAACGCGTCCGCCCGTTCCTGCACCGGGGTGTCCCTCCACCGCCGGAAGCCCGCCGCGGCGCCCTGCGCGACGGCACGCACACGGTCGTCGGTCAGAGCCTCGAACTCGCGCTCGGTGACACCGGTGGTCGGATTGGCGGTCACATATGTGCTCATCGAGTAACACCTTCCTCTCGGTTGGTCTTGGCGTACCCGGGTTCGGGGCGGGCTCAAACACCGAGCCCACCGGGCACCCGGTGAGCTCTCGCACCAGCTGTTCTCCCCGTGTTCACGATCACCTTCGCGCGGGTTTCCTTTCGCTCCCTAACGTCCACACAGTTCTCTGCGCAGCCCATGCGTATCCAGCCCAGATCACAGGGAGCGACCCCGGGGGAGGCCCGATCGTGCGTATTCCGTTGCCGTTGTTGACCTCGCAGTCCGATCGGCTCGGCCGGTCCTCGCGAGCCCGCGTCACGTGCCAGTACCGATGCGGGGAGGCCTGCTGGCACGAACCCGGAAACGACAGCGACAATCCCTACTTCCGGGATGTACTGCGCGCAAAAGCTTCTCGTCGTGCCGTGCTGCGGTCGTCGGCGGGTGCGGCGGTCGCGATCGGCGCGACGTCGATGCTGGCCGCCTGCGGTTCCGACGACGCCTCCGACTCCGCGGCTGCCTCGTCGTCGCCGGTGGACGACACCCCGCCGGCCGGGATGGACTTCGCGTCCGTCGCGCCGAACACCGAGGATGCCGTGGTCATCCCGGAGGGCTACCAGCAGCGGGTCGTCATCGGCTGGGGTGATGCGGTCCTGCCCGGCGCGCCCGCGTTCGACTTCGCCAATCAGACGCCCGAGGCGCAGGCCATGCAGTTCGGCTACAACAACGACTTCGCCGGGCTCATCCCGGTCGACGGGGTGTCGGGCCACTACTACCTGGTCTGCAATCAGGAGTACACGACCGAGGAGTTCATGTTCACCGGGTACGTCCCCGGTGAACCCACCGAGCAGCAGGCCCGAATCGCCATGGCGGCGCACGGCATCACGGTCGTCGAGGTGTCGGCGGAGAACGGCACCGGCGCCATCACCCCGATCGTCGGCGAACGCAACCGGCGCATCACCGCGTCCACCCCGATGCGGCTGACCGGTCCCGGCGCGGGCAGCGATTTCGTGAAGACGTCCGCCGACCCTGCGGGCGTCACGGTGCTCGGCACCTTCGCCAACTGCGCGGGCGGTCTGACGCCGTGGGGCACCATGCTCTCCGGCGAGGAGAACTTCGACGGCTACTTCAGCAACGCGAGCGCCGTCACCGACGCCACCGCGACGGAGCGACTCGACCGGTACTCCGTCGACGACGATTCCGATTACCACCAGTGGGGTCGGTTCGACCCCCGCTTCGATCTCGGCCAGGAGCCGAACGAGATCAATCGGTTCGGCTATGTCGTCGAGGTGGACCCGCACGACCCCGACTCCACCCCGATCAAGCACACCTCGCGCGGCCGGCTCAAGCACGAGGGCGCCACGATTCACGTCGTGTCGTCGGGGCCGGACGAAGGCACCGTCGTGGCCTACACCGGTGACGACGAACGCTTCGAGTACATCTACAAATTCGTGTCGTCCCGGAAGATGAAGACCGGGGTGTCGGCGACGGCCCGCGCGCACAACATCGGCATCCTCGATGAGGGCACGCTGTATGTCGCGTCCTTCACCGGCGACAGCCCCGACGCGATCGACGGCAGCGGTGAACTCCCGGAGGGCGAGTCGTTCGCGGGCACCGGCACCTGGCATCCGTTGCTGACCGTCAATGCCGACGGCTCGGCGCAGTCCCACGTCGACGGGATGACCCCCGAAGAGGTGGCGGTGTTCACCCGCCTGGCCGCCGACGAGGTCGGCGCCACCAAGATGGACCGCCCCGAGGACATCCAGGCGAATCCGCGCAGCGGCAAGGTGTACTGCGCGCTGACCAACAACGACGAACGCGGCACCGACGGCGAGGCGCCGGCCGACGAGGCCAACCCGCGCAACGAGAACAAGAACGGCCAGGTCATCGAGATCGAGGACAACCACACCGGCACCGACCTCACCTGGAACCTGCTGCTGGTGTGCGGCGACCCGGCCGCGGCCGACACGTACTACGGCGGCTACGACAAGACCAAGGTCAGTCCCATCTCCTGCCCGGACAACGTGGCCTTCGATCCCCACGGCAACCTGTGGATCTCCACCGACGGCAACGCACTCGACAGCAACGACGGCCTGTTCGCGGTCGCGCTCGACGGCGCGCAGCGCGGCATGACCAAGCAGTTCCTCACCGTCCCGGTCGGTGGGGAGACGTGCGGTCCGATCATCGACCGTGACCGGGTGATCGTGTGCGTCCAGCATCCGGGCGAGCTCGACGACCACTCCGCCGACAACCCGGCGTCGCACTGGCCCGACGGCGGCAACACGCAGCCCCGGCCCGCGGTGGTCGCGGTGTGGCGGGACGGCGGCACGCCGATCGGGGCCTGACCCCCTCGCCCCCTGAGGAACGAGGCGCTAGCCGAGTGTCACGAAGGGCTCAGGAGCCCTTACGCCCCACCACGAAGTAGGCGATCGGACCGACGTAGTTCAGGAAACTCACCCCGAGCCACAGCTGCTTGGGACCCCTGACCTGCGCGGCCGGTCGCCTTTTCAGGTCCCGCAGCGCTGCACCCTGTAAAGCGAACTGGACCACGGCGCCGACGATGATCAACGCCCGCGAACGGGGCGAGAGCTGGGAAAACCGCTTCTTCTCAGATCCTGTCATGCATGTCACACTAGCTCAGCTATTATTTCGTAAACCTAAGTATTAGCGTTGTCATGTGTCCGAAGACGAGGTGTACCGGTTGGCGTCGGCCTTGCGGCCGTCGGTGACCCGGCTGTACCTGGCTCTGAGGCGCCGCACCCCGATCGCGGAGTACACCGCCGCTCAGGCGTCGGCGCTCGCCGTGCTGCTCGACCACGGACCGATGCGTATCGGGGAGCTCGCCGAACGCGAATCCATCCGCATGCCGACGGCGTCCAACCTGATCGACGGCCTGAGCAAGAACGGTCTCGTCGAACGCAAGCCGGACCCCGCGGATCGTCGTGCGGTGGTGGTCGGTCTCACCGACCGCGGCCACGATCTCCTCACCCAGGTGCGTGGGCGACGGGACCGCATCCTCACCGCTGCGCTCTCCGACCTCGATGAGGCCGACCGTGCCGCCCTCACGGCGGCCGCGCCCGCGCTCGAAAGGCTGCGTCGACGACTCGATGCACTACCCCAGCCCGACGGTGACACCAACTGATCTACGTCGACGACACCAACTGATCTACCGGGCCACCCACTGATCCAGAGGAACGCATGACTGTCACAGAGAACCGGCCGGCAGCCCCGGCCGACGAGCACGACCACTCCCTGCTGGAGACGTTCCGGCAACAACCGCGCACGGTCTGGGTGACCGCCTTCGCCGCGGTCGTCGCGTTCATGGGCATCGGGCTCGTCGACCCCATCCTGCACACCATCGCCGAGGCCCTGAACGCACCGCCGGAGAAGCTCACCCTCCTGTTCGGCGTCTACGTCGGCGTGCAGTGTGTCGCGATGCTCCTGACCGGTTGGGCGGCATATCGTTTCGGCCCCAAGCGCACGCTGACCATCGGGCTGTCACTGATCGTCATCGCCGCCGGCATCTCCGCGTTCGCCGGTGACATCGACCAACTCATCGCCTACCGGGTGCTGTGGGGCCTGGGCAACGCACTGTTCCTCGCGACCGCACTCGCCTTCATCGTGACGGCGGCCAAGGGCAGCCAGGCCGGGGCCATCATGCTGTACGAGGCCGCACTGGGCATCGGCCTCGCGGTCGGACCGCTGCTGGGAGCCGTTCTGGGCGAGGTGAGTTGGCGTGCACCGTTCGCCGGTACCGCGACCCTGATGCTCATCGGCGCGATCCTCTGTGCGGTGATGCTGCCGTCTGACGGACCCCGTGCCGGACGCACCCGCGTCCGTATCGTCGACCCGCTCAAGGCATTGCGGAACCGCACCCTGTTGATCACGTCGATCGGTTCCGCGTTCTACACGGGCGCACTGTTCACGGTCATCGCGTGGGCACCGATCGCGATGGGACTGCGACCGCTGTACGCGGGTCTCGTCTTCTTCGGCTGGGGCGTGCTGACCGCATTCGCCGGTGTCCTCGTGGCGCCCTGGCTGGCCGAGCACATCGGCCAGAAACGCGGCGTCCTCGCGGCGATCACCCTTTACGCCGCGGTCATGGCGCTGGCCGCAGCGGGTGTGCTCACCGACCAGGTCTGGCTGATCGGCCTGGCCGTGATCCTGTCCGGCTTCCCGTCGGGCGTGCTGAACACACTGTTCACCGGAGTGGCGATGTCGTCGGGCGACGGCTCCACGCCGCAGTCGGTGTCCAGCGCCGGATACAGCTTCCTGCGTTGGATGGGAGCCGCGATCTCGGCCGTGTTGGTGGCCTACCTCGCCGAATGGTTCGGGTCGATGGCCGCACCGTTCTGGTTCGCCGCGCTCTACTGTGCCGTCGCGGTGGCGGCCGTGTCGTTCGTCCGCGGGCAAGCGGCCGAGTCCCACGATGTCGACGACACCGCCGCGCTGGTCGGCGCCGAGGAGAACTGAGCGACTCAGCCCCAGAACCGGTTCAGCACACGAGCTCCCGCGCCCGCAACGCCTCGGCACCGATGAGCCGTCCGAGTTCGGTGTAGGCGGCGAACTGGCCTTCGTCGAACCACTGATCCGACGTACTGTCGTGCGGGAACACCGGATTGGTGTTGGCGTAGGTCATCAACCAGTCCGGGCATTCCTGCCACAGCACGGCTTTGGCGAGGAGGAGGCGTCCGGTCTGCGACACACCGCCGCGCGGCGGGTAGGTGATCGTCGCCGCCACCACACAGCCCTGGGTGATTCGTGCGTTGAGCGCGGCGAAGTCGTCGTCGGGGTCGAAGGACTCCCCGGTCCCGGGCGCCAGATACTGCGCATCGAAATCGTCCGGCGCCCCGTCGCCCGGGAAGGTGAACGTGACACCGAGCTCGGCCCGGGCGAGCCGGACGGCATCGGCCAGGGTGCTGAGATTCGGCGGAGTGTCACCGGTGGCGTCGATGCAGACGATGGTGGTGCAGCGGCGGCGGAGGGCCTCGACGAGTCCGAGATTGTCGTAGTGACCCCCGTCGGAGATCTGCAGCAATCGTCCACGGGCGGAGTTGATGCCGAGCACCTCCCGATAGAGGTACCCGGCGCCGCGGTAACGGGGCAGGCCGTGCGGCCACGCCCAGTTGTCCTTCTGGCTCGCCGAGGCCGCCAGGAACGTCGGATTCGGGAGCCAGGTGCCGAGCCGCGCGCCGGAGATCGCGAACAGTTTCTGATATCCCGAACCCATCCGGCCCATCGCCGATGCGAACGCGGCCCCGCTGACGGCGACCGCCGCCTGGACGGTGAGATCGCGGAGAAGGCGAGGCGGGGCAAGGGCTTTCAACGTCCGCGTCGACACCCACCCCACGTCCGGGCCGCCGACATAGTCCGTCGCGAACGTGAACGGGACGGCGTTGAGTCCGGCGGCCGGTTTCTCCGTACCGGAAATCGTTGCGGCGGCGGCGAAGACGAAATGCGGTGTCGATCCGGGGTCGTGGAAGTCCGCGAGTTCGGTGGATTCGCTACTCGGGTACGGCACCGCGACCGTCCGCTTCGTCTCGCGCCCACCGACTCTCGACGTGACGGTCAACCGTCGCACGGCGAACGCCCGCGCCAGCCGCCGGCGGTAGAACGGATGCAGACTCGACGAGGTGACGTCGTAATAGGACAGTGCGAGAGCGATCGTCACCGCAAGTGCGAAGACGATCCACACCCCGCTGCGGTCGGCGGTGTCGCTCACGAAGGTGTCGAAGGTCCATGCGCCGGCGCCGCCGAACGTCGCGAACCACGTGAGAGTCACCACCAACAACGTCACGAGGACGAGCAGCAGCTGAATCGCACCGCGAGGCACGCCTTTACGCGGCGACTCGGTCGTGCCTCTGATACTCGCGACGATCTTGCCGACGATCCCGCGGTTGCGCCAGAGGATCGCGGCCAGGACCGCGGTGTAGTTCAGCAGGGCGACCGCCGAGGCGCTCCAGACCATCCCCGACGACGAGCCGGCGAAGAGCGAATCGGCGACCCGCAGGAGACCGGGCGCCGCAACGGTGATCGCCGTGATGATGGCGACGCCGATCGCGAAACAGATCGCGGCCCGGGAGAGGACGGCGCGGATCTTCTCACCTGTCGGGCCGGCCGACATCGCCTCGGTGAATCCGGCGGCGACAAGAAACACGAAGCAGACTGCTGCGAGCGCCCCGAGGATCCACACCGTGGCAGTCGAGTTGGCATGCAGACTCGCCTGTTCCGGCAGTGCCGTGTCGCCGGCAACGGTGTCGTCGGGCACCGGCACGACTGCGGCGATAGGAATGTGGGCGTAGGTGAGGCCGGCCAGCACACCGGCGATCACCGCGGGAGTGAAGAGGATGGTGAGCGACAGCAGCATGTTCTTGGCGATGACCACGAGGGCAGTCGCCATCTCGCCAGGGCTGTCGGCGATGTAGCTGGCGCGGCGCCGGACGTAGTCGTACTCTTCGCTGCCCTCGTCGAAAAGGCCTTCGAGGGGGACTCGTTGCACCGAGCTGCCCGACTTCTCGTACGCGGTCCTGTCGGTGGCCGACCAGTAGTCGAGATTCGGCTCGTGTCGGCGCATCGCCTGGAGGAGTGCGCCGGCCGTGTACCCGCCGCCGGACACGGAGACGACGTAGTCGGGTCGCATCGGTGCCCGGTCACCGGACTTCTTGGTGAGGCTCTGTTTGGTAAGGCTCTGCATCGCGCCGAGCGCGACACAGGCCGATCGGACGCCCCCACCGGACAGACAGATGGCGGTCTTGTCATGGTCCTCGGTACCGACCGGCTCGGGGGTCGGGGTCAGATACGCACGGTCCCAACGGGGTTCGTCGGCCCAGTGTTCGTCGCTCGGGGCCGGATGCCATGCGTCGGCGCCTTTCTTCTTCAGCCACCGTCGCGCCACCAGGGTCTCGGCCAGGCTGACGATCGCCCACGCCGCAACGACCGACGCCGGCAGCAGGAGAGCGAACTTGGCCGTGGCGAACACCGCCGAGGCCGCGATGCCGCCGAGCCGCCATTCCGTCAGCAGAGCGAGATTCTCGGCAAGATCGAACAGCCCGGCCGCGACGATGCCGACTGCGGCTACGGTCGACACCGTCCGATACGGCTTGGTGAAGGCGAGCAGTCGGCCGAGGAACGCCAGCCCACCCAGGGTGAGGACGTAGCCGAGGATCAACCCGAGATCGGCGGCAAGAGTGTCTCGGAGATCGTCGAGCCGGTCCGGATCGGTCGGCGGGTAGCCGAACTCCCACGCGAGGATGCCCGGCTCGTAGGACGGAACGATCGTGACCGCGATCAGCGCGATCCCCATCCCGATGACGAACAAGACCGCCACCACGGTGTTTCGGTCGGTCGGCTTGCGGGCAGCGGAGAACCGGATGCCCATCCGACTCGGGATCACACTCGGTTCACTCATCGCTGGCCTCCGGGATGCGCTACCGATCTGCTCTGCCGCTGTGCTGTGCTGTGCCGACGTGCTCTGTCTACACCCTTGGGTATGGTCCGGGCCAGGGGCGAGTGAGGTGCGCGTCGGTGGATCGGATGACCCTGCGCGAGCGTGCGGGCCGGTGCATTCTTTCGTCAGTTGAGTAGCCGCGCGAGCCTGCGAGCCACCGTCCTCCTCTCGCTGGTTGAGTAGCCGCGCGAGCGTGCGAGCCGGCGCCCCCGCTCGCTGGTTGAGTAGCCGCGCGAACGTGCGAGCCGGCCCCCTATGTCGTTGGTTGAGTAGCCGCGCGAGCGTGCGAGCCGGCGTATCGAAACCCCCCGTGACCTGCACGAACAAAACTTGTCAGACCCATGTCGTAGTTTGGTTGTCAGCAGGAACGAAACGATGTTGATGCCGGCCGAACCGTGGGGTTCGGCCACCTTTTCAGATATATGTGGGATGCGGTGTCCTGCGCTGCCCATATCTGTCTCTGAAAGGGCGTTTACGGTGTCGGGTCCGGGGTGGGCGTTGTCGTCGTGGTGGCGGGATCCGTCACCGTGGCCCGACGTGCCGCCGATCTTCACCGGCGGCCTCGACGCCAGCAACGTCGCGTCGACGGACACCAATGATCTGATCGGCGCGCTCGTCGCCGACGTGCGCGGTGAGGCGTTCCTGGCGTGGCACCGCTACCAGATCGCCGCCCAACTGCATGCCCGTCTGGTGGGTGATGAGCCGTCGGATCACGACTTTCTCCTGGTCGACGGCCTCGCCGATTGCGCCGCCCGGGTCGCGTTGGGGTTGGGCATCGGACAGGCCGCCGCCGAACGCCTGATCACTGAGGCGATCGCGCTACGTGACCGACTGCCGCAGGTGTCGCAACGGCTGCGGGACGGCCGGATCAGCGCGGCGCTGATTCCGACGATCATCTCGCGTACCGACCTGGCCGACGGCCAACCCTATGCGGCGTTGGTGGATGCCGAGATCGCCGCCGAACTCGACGCGCACGCCGGGGGCTGGTCGGCGCACCGGCTACGCGACATGGTGGACCGGATCGTGTTCCGGCACGACCCGGATGCGGTGCGGGAACGCCGCCGACGCGCCCTGGACGCGCGCGGTATGCGCACCAAGAACAAGCCGGATGGGATGGCCGAGATCTCGGCGACCATGGCCGCGGAGAATGTGCGGATCGCCGCCGCCGCGGTGAAAGCTCTCGCCAACTCGGTGTGTGAGTTCGATGAGCGCACCCGACAGCAGCGCGCGTCGGATGCGATGTTCGCCCTGCTGTCCGGCACACCCTTCGAGTGCACCTGCGGCCGCACAGACTGCACCGCGCAGATCCCGGAGCCCGGTACGGTCCCACCGGTCGACGCCAAAGTGGTGGTGCATGTGGTGGCCGATGAGTCCACGTTGAACGGCACCGCACAGCATGCCGGGTTCATCGCCGGGCACGGGGTGATCTCCGATGACCATGCCCGCGATCTCGCCGCCCGCCCGGACGCGGTCATCTCGCCGCTGGTGCCCGAGGGCACCCCCACCAATCCGGATGGCACGGTCACCCTGCCGTCGCATCTGCCGTCGGACCCGTATCGGCCGTCGGCTGCCTTGGACCGGTTTGTGCGGGTGCGTGATGGCTACAGCGTGATCCCGGGCAACCCGACGTCGTCGTTCGATGCCGACCTGGATCACGTCAACGAGTACAACCACCAGCGTCCGGAGCGGGGTGGGCAGACCGAGCCGGACAACCTGAACGCCAAAGACCGCTTCTCCCACCTGCTCAAGACGTTCGGGCGGTGGGTGGACGAGCAGTACCGTGACCGGCGCGGCCGCCTGCGCACGGCGTTCACCACGCCAGAGGGGCTGATCATCGACGGTGAGCCCGACACTCTGGAAACGATGTTCCCCGGGCTACGTCGCATCCGATTCGCACCACCGGACCCACCACCGCGGCGGTCGGACACCGACCCCGACCCGCCACCACCGACACCATCGACGCCCGAACCACCCACCCGATCCACACCCCGGGTGGCAGCCAAACACGCCCGCCGACAACAAGAACGAGAACGCAACCGACAACGGAGAGAAGAGGCGGGACGAGAACAGCAGGAACGAGACCAGGAGGAGCAAGAAGCCGAGGGAGGCGAGCAGGACTGATTAGCCGCAGTTGGACGACTTGCGGCGGGATGACACCGTTCATCTCCCTCGATGGTCGAGTAGCCGCTGAGCCGCTAGGCGAGGCGGCGTATCGAGACCACTTGCGTCACAATCGTTTCCGGACACCACAGAGCGTCACCGGATCTCGATACGGCTCCTCGCTGCCGCTCGTCACCTACTAATGGGAGCTACTGGGTCTGGTCGTGAGTTTGGGTCAGACTTGGTGTTGGTGGCTGCTGCTGGGTGAGCACTCGTGCCTACGGAACCGTTGATGGCGAGTTCTGGATCGAGACCGTGCCC